>NZ_DALZXY010000088.1:3754-14302 GCF_031988865.1 Arthrobacter sp. | reverse complement strand
GGCTGATCCGTGGCGCGCGGATTGGGGTTGCTGATTGGCGGCACCCGTGGCGGTATTGTTCACTTCAGCATCACCAACCACGCCCCCCAGCAAAGGCCGCCCGTCCCATGACGTCTGAAGTTCTCTCCCGCAACAATGTCCAAATCCTCGGCAATGAGGCTGGCCCCGTGGTCATCTTCGCCCATGGTTTTGGCTGCGACCAGGGGATGTGGCGTCGGGTGATTCCGCACTTCACCGACCAGTACCGCGTTCTTGCCTTCGACCATGTCGGCTCCGGCGACTCTGACAAAACAGCCTACGATTCCGCCAAGTACTCATCGCTGGACGGCTACGTCAGCGACCTGCTGGAAATCTGCGCTGAACTGGACCTGCGGGATGCAACGTTCGTTGGCCACAGCGTCAGTGCGATGATGGCCGTGGCCGCCGCCGCTGCCGCCCCGCAGCATTTCGCGAACATGGTGCTCCTGGCATCTTCGCCCAGCTACATGGACCGCCCCGAGGACGGTTACACCGGCGGCTTCTCCGGAGCGGATATCGACGAGCTGCTCGTCTCCCTCGACGCCAACTACATCGTATGGGCCGCTGCCATGGCCCCCATGATTATGGGCAATCCGGATAGCCCGGAGCTGCACAACGAACTTGAAGGCAGCTTCTGCCGGCTGGATCCCGCAATCGCCCGCGACTTCGCCCGCGTCTCCTTCCGCTCCGATGTCCGTGACCTGCTCGAGGACGTGAAGGTTCCGACCCTCATCCTGCAGTGCTCGGATGATCTGCTGGCCCCGCCGCACGTCGGCACCTACACCCACGACCGCGTTCCCAACAGCACCCTGGTGACATTGAAAGCCACCGGCCACCTGCCGCATGTCAGCGCACCGGAGGAAACCGCGGAGGCCATCCTCTCCTATCTCGCTCGGGTACCAGCGGCGTGACTGAGGCATCCCGCGGCGCGGAGCTAGCCGTTCCTGCGGTCGATCTGGACTACCGGGATCTTTTCCACGGGTCGCCGTCGGGATATATCGTCACGCTCGAAGACGGCACCATCGCTGAGGCCAATGCCACGTTCGCGAACTGGATCGGCCGCCCCCGCGAGGACCTGATCGGCACGAGCCTGCTTGCCCTGCTCCCCGTAGGCGACCGCATTGTCTATTCGACGCATGCTCTGCCGCAGCTCGGCGTCGGGCGTTCCTTCGCCGAACTGGCCGTGGATTTCCTCAGCGCAGATGGGACCCGCCTTCCGGCCCTCCTCTCAGCGACGCGGCAGCCCGCTGATGGATCCCGGCCGGCACTGGACCGGGTTGTGGTGTTCAACGCCCATGAACGGCGGCTCTACGAACGGGAGCTCGTTGGAGCCCTGCGGGCTGCCGAGAGGGCCGAAGCAGCGCGGGCCAGCGCTGAGGCCGATGTGCTCGAGAAGCAGCGGGCGCTGCAGGAAAAGGACAGGGTCCTGCAGGAGAGCCTGGCAGAAAGCCTGCGCAAGGAGTCCCTGCTCCAGACCGTTCTGGACACGGTCGAGGTCGGGGTCTCGGTGGTGGATGAGGAAGGGAACGTCATCCTCACCAACTCGAGGCAGCGGTTCATCCACCGCCGCGCCCTGCCTTCGGGAAGCACGCAGGCAAATGAGTGCGAGCTGCTGATTTTCGGCCCCGACCGTGTCACACCCCTGCCGCCGGAACTCCGCCCGGTGCGGCGTACCGTGCAGGGCCAGTCCTTCTCCGACCAGCTGGTGTGGTTTGGAACCGGCGAGGCGCAGCGCGCCTTCAGCGTCACCGCCAGATCGGTGCAGCGGCCTGGCGGTTTCCAGGGCTCGGTAATTGCTTTCAGCGACGTCACCGGACTGGTCAACGCCGTCGCCGCGAAGGAAGACTTCGTGGCCAACGTCTCCCACGAGCTCCGTACTCCGCTGACCTCGATCATGGGCTACCTGGACCTGGCCCTTGAGGACGAAGGTGAGATCCCGGCCTACGTGGCCACCTCCCTGAGGGTGGCCCTGCGCAACTCCGAGAAACTGCTCGAGCTGGTTTCCGACCTGCTCTCCGCCGCCGCGGGCCCCAGCAGCATCAAGCAGCAACCCGCGGACCTCGCCGAGCTGCTCCTGGGCGCCATGACCTCGGCCGCTCCGCGCGCGGAGATCGGCAAGGTCAAGCTGGTTGCCGATTTCCCCGCCCAGCTGCCGGCCTTCCTGGACCCGCAGCGCATCGGGCAGGTGATCGACAACCTATTGTCCAACGCGGTGAAATACTCACCCGACGGCGGCCCGGTAACCGTCAGTGCGTGGACGTCCGGCGACAGTGTGTATTTCCAGGTAGCGGATACCGGAATCGGCATGACCCACGCCGAGCAGTCTGAAGTGTTTACCAAGTTCTTCCGTTCCGGGACCAGCCGCAAGGCGGCGATTCCGGGCGTCGGACTGGGCCTGGTCATCAGCAAGAACATCGTCGAGGCGCACCAGGGAACCATCACTCTCACGAGCGAGGTGGGCCACGGCACCGCGTTCACCGTCCGCTTGCCGGCGGTAGGCTAACCCGCGGGCGGAGCCAAATTTTGCGCCTTCCAGTACATGTGAAAACATCCATGGTGAACCCGTTTTGTGGTTCCAGGGCATGCAGCATGGCTGCGGCCCGTCACGGCGCCGCCCATTTGCGGCCTGTCCTGGGAAAAGAACTGGTAGCTGAATGAACGGCGTTTCGACTGTCCGGAGAGTGCTCCGGCGATTGGGTTCATTCTCTTTGGTTGGCACCGCCGCCTTCCTGGTGGATATAGGGCTGTTCAACCTCCTGTCAGCAACCGTCCTGGGTGACAAGCCGATCACCGCGAAGGTTGCCTCCGTAGCCGTTGCCACCACCATCTCCTGGCTGGGCAGCCGCTACCTGACCTTCCGGCGGACCCGGGGCCGCAGTGTGGCGGCGGAGACCGTCCTGTTTGCCCTGACCAACCTGGTGGGCCTGGCAATTGCCGCCGGCTGCCTGTACGTCTCCCACTACCTCCTCGGCTACGACAGCCAGGTTGCCGACAACGTTTCCGGCAACGTCCTCGGGGTGCTGCTCGGCAACGTCTTCCGCTACTTCGCCTACCGGTACGTCGTATTTACCGAGCCCAAGGAACGCCGTTCCGACGACCGCGAGCGGCAGGACGCCTAGGCCGGTTCCGCAACCGGAAACGTTGAACGCCCGCTCCGGGCGGTTAGCGCATATTCTGGGCCGGTGAAGTTCTCGCAATCCCCGGCCGTCCGCGTGGGGCTGTCAATCGCCGTCGCGACGGGCCTGTATGCCGTTTCCTTTGGTGCACTCTCAGTCGCTTCGGGCCTCAACCTGTGGCAGACCATGGCGCTAAGCCTGCTGCTGTTCAGCGGCGGATCCCAGTTCGCCTTCATCGGCGTGATCGGAGGTGGCGGCAGCCCGGGCGCCGCAATGTCCGCGGCGGCATTGCTCGGAATCCGTAATGCGGTCTACGGCATGCAGATGAATGCCATGCTGCGGCCGCGCCGGTGGCTGGTGCCGGCGGCTGCCCAGGTCACCATCGACGAATCGACGGCGACTGCCGCAGGACAAACCGACCGCCGGGAACAGGCCCGTGGTTTCTGGGTGGCCGGAATCGGGATCTACGTCCTGTGGAATGCCTTTACCCTGGTGGGGGCGCTGCTCGGAAACGCCCTCGGAGACCCGGCCCAGTGGGGCCTCGACGGAGCGGCGGTGGCGGCCTTCCTTGGCCTGTTATGGCCGCGGCTCAAAGCGAAGGAGCCGGCGGCGATCGCCGTCGTCTGTGCTGCGGTGACCGTCCTGGCTGTCCCCTTTGTGCCGCCCGGCGTGCCCATTCTTCTCGCCGCCGCTGCCGCAGGCCTTATTGGCTGGTTCAGCCACGGACCGCCCCGGGAGGGCCTGGAACCGGAGATCGATCCGTATGCCAACGGGCCGGTGGCCGGGGAGGCACGCGCATGAACCTCTGGTTGTGGCTGCTGCTCGCCTGTGCGGTCAGCTTTCTCACGAAGCTGGCCGGTTACCTGGTGCCCGCGCGGTGGATGGAGAATCCGCGGATGACCCGGGTGGCGGGCACTCTGACCATCGGTTTGCTGGCATCGCTTACTGCCGTGAACACGTTTTCCAGTGGTCAGGCCCTGGTTCTGGATGCGCGCCTCGCGGCTTTGGCTGCCGCGGCGGTGGCGCTGTGGTTAAGGGCTCCGTTCCTCGTGGTGGTGCTGGCCGGAGCCGGTGCGGCGGCCGTGGCCCGCCTCCTTGGGGCCACCTAGCCCTGGTCCGGTTCGCGGCTCACACTACAGCTGGCTGGTACGACGGCGGCGCCGGGCTCTCGCCCATTGCTGACCAGGCGGATGCCAGCACCTCCACTGCCCGGGTGGTTTCCGGCGCCCCGTAGCTGATCGGGAGGCGGAGGAAGCGTTCGAAAACACCGTCGCTGCCAAAAACCGGCCCGGCGGCCAGCAGCAGCCCCCGCGACCGCGCGGCCAGGGTGAGCGGGGAGCTGACCGGCCGGCCGATGTTTACCCAGGTGGTCAGTCCCCCGGCCACCCGGGGAACATCCCAGTCCGGCAGGGCCGCAGCCAGAAGGCCTTCAAGCCGGTCCCGGCCCGCACGCAGCAGTTCCCGGCGGCCGGCCAGGATTTCGTCATACCGGGACAGGACCTGCAGTGCCACCAGCTGTTCCAGCACGGGTGTTCCCAGGTCGTTGGCGAACCGGGCCTGCACCAGGCGGGCGATGAGGTCCGGTTCGGCGCGGATCCAGCCGATGCGCAGGCCGCCCCACACCGTTTTGCCCAGGGAGCCCACCAGCACAGCAGGGCCATGGACGGCCAGCGGGGTCACCGGCCCCGGGGAATCAATGTCCAGCTCGGCCATCGTCTCATCAGCCACAACAACAGTTCCGGTGCGGGCCGCAAGCGCCAGCAGCCCAGCACGCAGTGACGGCTCCATAACCGCTCCGGTCGGGTTGTGGAAGTCGGGCATCATGTACGCCATGGCCGGCCGTGCCCGGCGGAAGGCCTGCTCCAGGCCCTCGAAGTCCCAACCGTCGCGGGGAGTAACAGCCACCGGGACGATCCGTCCGCCGGCGGCCCGGATCGCGTCAGCGCCGTGCGGGTAGGTCGGAGACTCCACCAGTGCGGTGTCCCCGCGTTGAAGCAGCACCCGCGAAAGCAGGGCCACCGCGTGTTGGGCGCCGATCGTCACCATGATCTGGCCCGGCTCAGTGGGCAGGCCGCGTGCGCCGTAGCGCTCTGCGATGGCCCCGCGGAGAGCGGGCAGGCCCACCGGATCATAGCCCGGTTCGGCGAGCATTTCCGGAAGCTGCCCCAGTGCCGCGGCGGCAGCTTCGGCCAGCTGGGGTGCTGCCGGCAAGGCCGCTTTGCTCAGGTCCAGGGTGCCGGGCACGGCGGCCGGGGCCGTGTCCTGCCGCGCGCCCGGAATGCACACGATGCTGCCTGATCCCCGGAGGCTCTGCAGATACCCGGCATCCCGCAGCCTGGCATAGGCGGCGCTGACCGTGGTGCGGGAGAGCTGCAGGCGGGTGGAGAGTTCACGCTCGGCCGGCAGCCTCGCCCCGATGGGCAGCCGCCCGTCCAGGATGAGCAGCCGGGTGCGGTCCGCGAGGTCAGCGTACGCCGGGCCTCTTCCGCGCCAGGCACCGAGCATGCCGGTAAACCGGGTTGCGCTGAGGATCAACATCAGGCCAGCCTAGGCCAATTGGCCTCTTGATATAAGACCAATTCAACGATTGGCTTGGACTATGTCCTGGAACCTGCTTCGTCGCCTTGCCCAGCTGTTGATTGGCCTCTTTCTCTACGGATTTGCCATCGCCATGATGATCCGTGCAGGGCTCGGTGTCTCCCCGTGGGATGTGCTGGGCCAGGGCACCAGCCTGCAGACCGGAATTCCGTTTGGCTGGGCCACTAACCTGATTGGCCTGGCGGTATTGCTGCTGTGGATCCCGATCCGGCAGAAGCCAGGCATCGGTACGGTGCTGAACGTCCTGCTCATCGGGCCCAGCGCGGAAGTGGGCCTCGCGGTTGTGCCGGCCCAGACGGATATCTGGGCGCAGGCTCTCCTCTTTGCAGGCGGATTGGTCATGCTGGCAGTGGCGACGGGCCTCTACATCGGCGCCAGGATGGGACCGGGGCCGCGGGACGGGCTGATGACCGGCCTGCACGCGCGGTTCGGCTGGCCGCTGTGGACCGTGCGCACCGGGATCGAGGTCTGCGTCCTGGCCATCGGCTGGGCGCTTGGCGGATCCGTGGGACTGGGCACGGTGGCCTTTGCCCTGCTGATCGGCCCACTGGTGAGCCGGACGGTTCCCCTCTTCCACATCCCGGCGGCACCGGACACGACACCGCCGGTTCCAGAATCGGAGCCGGTTCCGGACACGGCACCGGATCCCCGCCCGGTTACCGGTTGCTAGCTCAGCGAGCCGGAATCGCGATGGCCAACGGCAGCTGCCCGCAGGCATGAACCGCTGCCCGGCGCCCGGCGTACTCGGCGCCCCGAAGTTCCATCGTCAGCGGATCCGCGGCATTGCGCCAATCCCCCACCAGCAGCCGCCCGGCAGCCAGCTGCGGGTCCGCTGAGACAACAACCCGCCCCACCCGGTTCACCAGTGATGCCTCCCTGTGCAGCTCCCGCAGGCCCGGCAGCAGGATTTCCTCGAGGGATTCAACAAAGACGTCGGCCCCGACCACGCCGACCACGTCTCCGGCGACGCTGACCGGCGAGGTCAGGGTGACCGTGTATTCGTCCGTGCAGATGAAGTCCACGTAGGGCCCGGTGATGTGGCTGGCACCGGTGTCCAGCGGCACCGTGAACCATTCGCGCCGCGAGTAGGCCTCCCCCATGGACTCGATGGACGTGAGCATCTGGACCTCTTTGCTGCGCCCCTGCCACCAGGCCATGTGCCACGGCGCATCGCTGACGGCTCCCTGCGCCGCAACGAATCCCCCGCCTGCCAGCGGGTAGCGGGTTCCACCCAGCAATGCGGCTGCCAGCGGTTCGACCACACAGTCCACCTCCCGCCGCGCCGGCGGCGACGCAGGGTCCGAGAAGATTGCTTCGATCCGGGGCTTCCAAGCCTCGAGGAGATCCAGGACCTCCTCAAAGAAGCTGCCCAGCGCAGCGGCCTGGGCGGCCGGCGGGGATGACTGGGATTCACTGCGGGAAGTACTCATGCTTTCCTCCAAGCGGGTGCGGGGGACGTTGTCTCCGCCGTAGTGACGTCGGCGGAGGTGGAAAGACGGGTGTGTTCATCGATGAGCCAGGCCACGGAGGTCCGGACGTACTCGCGGACCAGGGCACGGGAGGCAGAGGGATCCGCATCGGCGACGGCCGTGCAGATGCGGCGGCACAGATCCACCATTTGGGCATCATAGGCCGGATCGGCGTGCGCCAGGCCAAGCAGCGAGCCGTAGTCGGTGTGCAGCCGGACGTATTCCCTGGTCAACCGGGCGGACTGGCTCAGGGCGGCCAACTCCAAGAGGAAGTCTCCGACGGCGCGGTTGCCGCGGCCCGGCGCGTCGAGAAGCTGGGCGAGCGACTCCACGTCTTCCTTGTCAGCTGCGTCGGCAGCCAGTTCCGCGGCGGTCGCGGCGATCGCTGCGTAGTGGATGGCTAAGTCGCGCAGCTCCACCCTGCTCATGGCGGCGAGCCGGCGTCGGACCAGCTCCGACCGATCACCGGAGGGCAGCGTAACAAACGTGCCGCCATCACGTCCCCGGCGGGTTTCCACCAGGCCGCGGTTACGCAGTCCGGCCAGTGCCTCGCGGGCCGTCACGGTGGCCACACCCATCGACGCGGCCAGTTCCAACTCACTCGGCAACCGGTCGCCGTCGAGCAGGGCACCGGCGGAAATCCCCTGAACTATGCGCTCTTCGACCCGGGTTGCCTTGGCGGCGTCGCCAAGCGGAGCGAAGACAGCGGTGAGGAGGCGTTTCTGCGGAGCGGAGTTCTGGGGCATGTTCACGATCTTTCCAGCTTGGCGGTGCGCGGGACGCCAGGGGCACGGGGCCACGCACCCGTAACAAGAAATTTACTTGAAGTGATGCAAATTACATATAACATCTGGTTTTATAGCTTTACCACCTGAAGCGCTTCCGCGCCTCCTGCTGAAGTGAAAGGACTTTCCGTGCCAGCCAGCACAGCACCCATCTCCCCCGCCGCAGAGGATTCGATCTCCTCTTCCAACGCCATCAGCCTGTCCCGGGTGACCAAGAGCTTCGGCGATTTCTCCGCGGTCAAGGATCTGGACCTGGACATCCGCTCCGGCGAGTTCTTTTCCCTGCTGGGGCCCTCCGGGTCCGGCAAGACGACCGTGCTGCGCATGGTTGCCGGCTTCGAACCGGTAACCAGCGGCCGCATCGAACTCCACGGCACCGACGTCACGTCCAAGGCGCCTTTCGAACGCAACGTGAACACCGTGTTCCAGGATTACGCACTGTTCCCGCACCTGACTGTGGCGCAGAACGTCGGCTACGGCCTGAAACTGCGCAAGACCCCGCGAGCTGAACGCGAGCGCCGCGTCGCCGAAGCCCTGGAAATGGTCCGGCTGCCGCAGGTGGCCGGCAGGCTCCCGTCTCAGCTTTCCGGCGGCCAGCGCCAGCGCATCGCCCTGGCCCGGGCCTTGATCCTGCGCCCCCAGGTCCTGCTGCTCGACGAGCCGCTCGGGGCCCTGGACAAGCAGCTGCGCGAGCAGATGCAGATCGAGCTCAAGCAGATCCAGCGCGAAGTCGGGATCACGTTCGTCTTTGTCACCCACGACCAGGAAGAAGCCCTGACCCTCTCGGACCGCATCGCCGTGTTCAACGACGGCGGCATCGAGCAGGTTGGTACCCCCGAGGACCTGTACGAGCGTCCGGCCACCCGCTTCGTCGCGACCTTCCTGGGCAGCACGAACCTGGTCGAAGGCGAACTTGCCCGGCGGCTCACCGGTTCAGGGGCACTGGTGAGCATCCGCCCGGAACGCATCCACCTTGCCGCGCCCGGTACACCGGCACCGGACGGTTTCTCCACCGTCTCCGCCCGGATTGAAGAAATCGTCTACACCGGCCCCACCACCCGGTATGTGGCAGCTGCCGAAACCGGGGACCGGCTGATCGTCCAGGAGCAGAACGACTCCCGGGCGACCACCTGCGTCCGCGGGGACGCCGTCGAACTGCAGTGGCCCTCCCGCTTCAACTTCACCGTCGTCTAGACGCCCCGCCCTTCACTGACCCGCTCCACACCCGCTCCACCGCACCCACTATGAAAGGTTCTCCCATGAAGATCACCAAGGCACTGCCAATGGCAGCGCTCGCCTCGCTCTCGCTGGTCCTAGCCGGCTGCGGAGGCGGCGCCGCCTCCGATTCATCCTCCACCGGCATCCAGGTCCCTGACCTGCCGATGGCCAGCGAGGTCGGTGAAAGCGAAGGGCAGGTCAACATCATTGCCTGGGCCGGCTTCGTGGAAGACGGGTCCACCAACCCCGACGCCGACTGGGTCAGCGCCTTCGAAGAGCAGACCAAGTGCACCGTGAACCGCAAGGTCGGCGCCACGTCCGATGAGATGGTCCAGCTGATGCGCAGCGGCGAATACGACCTGGTTTCCGCCTCCGGCGACGCGTCCCTTCGCCTGATTGCCGGCGGCGACGTCGCCCCGATCAACACCGAGCTGATCCCGAACTTCGGCAACATCGTCGAGGGACTCAAGGGCCAGGTCTATGACACCCTGAACGGCCAGAGCTATGGCGTGCCGATCGGCCGGGGCGCCAACGTGCTGATGTACAACACCGAGCACGTCAAGGAAGCCCCGGATTCCTGGGCTCCGGTATGGGAAGAAGACAGCGCCTATGCCGGTAAGACCATGGCCTACGATTCCCCGATCTACATTGCCGACGCCGCCGTCTACCTGATGGCCACCCAGCCTGACCTTGGTATCACCAACCCGTACGCCCTGGACCAGGACCAGCTCGCGGCCGCCGTCGAACTGCTCAAGACCCAGAACGAGTCAGTGGGTGAGTACTGGAATGACGCCCTGAAGGCCGTCAGCTCCATCTCCTCCGGCACCGCACACATGGGCACCGGCTGGCAGGTCATCGTGAACCTGGCCCAGGGCGACGGCGGCGCCGTCGAGTCCGTGCTGCCCAAGGAAGGCGCCACCGGCTGGTCGGACACCTGGATGATCGCCGCTGATTCGAAGAACCCGAACTGCGCCTACAAGTGGATGGACTACGCGTCCTCGGCAGAAGTGAATGCGCAGATTTCGCAGAACTTCGGCATGGCACCGGCCAATGCCCTGGCCTGTGAAGGATCCGAAGCCAACGCGGCGCACTGCGAAACCTTCTTCGCCACGGATGAGGAGTACTACAAGCAGGTCTGGATGTGGACCACCCCGGTTGAGCAGTGCGTTGACGGCCGAACGGACGTCACCTGCACCAATTACCAGGACTGGACCAAGGCCTGGACCGAGATCAAGGGCTAGCACCACCGAAGCACTGAGCCCCGTGGGCGGCGGACCGATTGGCCGCCGTCCACGGGCAGCATCCTTCCCCCGCCGCGCACGCGGCACTACGTCCCACAGGCCC
>NZ_DALZXY010000088.1:0-3744 GCF_031988865.1 Arthrobacter sp. | reverse complement strand
AGCGCCATGGCAGTAACCGAACGAACCCCGTCCCCGCCCGCACCCGCCGCATCCGCGTTGCAGCCCCGGAACAGCCCGGGCGACCGTCTCTCCCGCATGCTCTATGCCCGGCCCAAGGCCCGCCTTACCGGTTTGCTGCTGCTGCCGCTCGGCTGGCTGGGCGTGCTGTACATCGGCTCCCTGGTCCTGCTGTTCATCACGGCGTTCTGGACCACGGACAGCTTCACCTCCAAGGTGATTCCGGCCTTCACGCTGGAGAACTTCACTGAAATCATCACGGTCCCGGCGTACCAGCAGACCGCGCTGCGGACCATCGGAATCGCCCTGGCGGTGACCGTGCTGTGCGCCGCCCTGGCACTGCCGCTGGGCCTGTACATGGCAAAAGTTGCCTCGCCGCGGCTGCGCGCCATTTTCGCCATCGGCATCACGCTGCCGCTCTGGGCCGGCTACCTCGTCAAGGTCTTCTCCTGGCGCATCACCTTTTCCTCCGGCGGGCCGCTGGACTGGCTGCTGGCCCCGCTGGGAATGTCCGGACCCGGCTACGGCACCACCGCGCTGATCGTCACCCTGGCCTACCTGTGGTTCCCGTATATGGCCGTGCCGGTCTACAACGCGTTCCGGCAGATCCCGGACAGCCTCTTCGACGCCTCCGCGGACCTCGGCGCCAAGGCCTGGTCCACGGTCTGGACCGTGGCCGTCCCGCTGCTGAAGCCGGCCTTCGTGGCCGGGTCCATCTTCACCTTCTCGCTCAGCCTGGGCGACTACATCGCCGCCCAGTTCGTCGGCGGCAAGACCCAGGTCATCGGCACCGTGATCGCCTCGAACATCAACCTCAACCCACCGCTCGCCGCGGCCTTCGGCACCGTGCCGATCATCGTCGTCGTGCTTTACCTGTTCCTGGCCCGCAAATCCGGCGCCCTGAAGCAACTGTAGGAGACTGCCATGAGGCTTTCCGCTTCCGCCAAAATCACCCTGCGCGTTTTCGCCGGACTGGTGATGGCCGCGATCTACCTGCCGCTGCTGCTGGTGATCGCCAACTCATTCAACGCCACCACCTCCGGGTCCTTCCCGATCAAAGAGTTCACCACCCGCTGGTGGGTCGCTGCCTGGCACAACGAGGGCGTGCGCGAGGCACTCTGGACCTCGCTCAGGGTTGCCTCCGTCGCCACCGTGATCGCCCTGCTGCTGGGCACCATGGTGGCATTCGCCTTGTCCCGGTACGACTTCTTCGGCAAGAACACAATCAACCTGCTGGTGGTGCTGCCCATTGCGCTGCCCGGCATTGTCACCGGCGTCGCCCTGAACAACACCTTCAAGACCGTCCTGGAACCGCTGGGCATCGGACTCGGCCTCTTCTCCGTGATCGTGGGCCACGCGACGTTCTGCATCGTGATGGTGTTTAACAATGTCCAGGCGCGGATGGGCCGAATGAACCGAGGGCTTGAGGAGGCGGCCATGGACATGGGCGCCAACGTGGTCAAAACGTTCTTCAGCGTGACCTTCCCGGGCTTCCGCTCGGCGTTCGTGGCGGGCGGGCTGCTCGCCTTCGCGCTCAGCTTCGACGAAGTGGTGGTCACCACGTTCACTGCTCCCCCGGGCACCGAAACCCTGCCGATCTGGATCTTCAACAACATGGCCCGGCCCAACCAGGCACCGGTGGTCAACGTGATCGCCGCCGTGCTGATCCTCGCCTCGATGATCCCGGTCTATCTCTCCCAGCGCCTCAACGGAGATGACAAGAAATAAGCGCCCGCACAACCTACCGCCGGCCTGCTGCCGGCGGTAGGTTGTGCCCATGCCCATCCAGGTCCGTCCCGCGACCGATTTCGCGGACACCGCTGCCGTCCTGGGGCCCAAGCGGCCCGACGCGAATGTCTGCTGGTGCCTGAGTTACCGCCTGGCCTCGAAGGAGAACGTGGCCCTGCAGCGCGAAGCCCGCGGCGAGTGCGTGCGTGGCCTGCTGGCCGAGGATCCGCCGCCCGGGGTCCTGGCCTACGACGGCGACGAGGCCGTGGGCTGGGCGGCCATCCACCCGCGGGCGGACACCAGCTTCGCCAAAAACCGGAAGATCCCGCGGGTCGACGACACCGAGGTATGGTCCCTGTGGTGCATCCGGGTCCGTCCCGGGCACCGCGGCCAAGGAATTTCCCACGCGCTGGTGGCCGGTGCGGTGGACTTTGCACGAGAGCACGCGGCACCCGCCATCGAGGCGTACCCGGTGGATAACCGAGGCGCGAAAGTGGACCTCACCATGGCCTACGTCGGCACGCTGGGCCTGTTTGAATCCGCAGGTTTCACCAAGGCAGCGGACACGGAATCCGTCCTGAACGGTTTTCCACGCGTCTTGATGCGGCTGGACCTGCGGACCTAACCGGTGGTGCCCGCCGCCGGACGGTGGTGGTGCCCGCCGCCGGCCGAACCTCAGCGGTTACCGGGCGGCAACCTGTTCCGGCAGCAGTTCTTCCATTCGCTCGTCACTGAGCCGGGACAGGGAGGTCAGCACCTTCGTGATCCGGCTGCGTTCCGCAGGGGTGAACCGGCTGGAATCCAGGATGTCGCTGACCCACAGGCCGTCCATGGCCAGCCGGATCACCACGCCGATAATTCCGGCCGGATCCCGCGGACTGAGGTTCGCCCGGTCCAGCCGACGGTTGAGGTAGAGCAGGGATTCCGCGAGGTTGGGGCGGCCGACGGCGGTGGCCAGCAGCGCCGCCTGGTCCAGCGAGCTGTTGGCCCGGACGTCCGAGAACGCGCGGATATATGCACGCTCCTGCGCACCCACCGGATCCGGGTCTGCATCCGCCAGGTCCCCCAGCCGGTGAACCAGCTCCACAATCATGTCCTCGACGTCCTGCTCGATCTCAGCGATGGACGCTCCTGGGGCGAACATGTGATTCTCTTTTCTTCCCCCGCTGCCCTCCGGCAGCGCGGCGGACCATCCGCCACGGTGACCGGCCAGTCTAGCCCGTTTCGGTGCCTTTATCAGCTTGTCTCAACACTGATCAGGCAGCCGGATCCGGGGCGGGCGCACCTGCGGCGCTGTTCTCCCCCGGCCAGGCAAGGGAAGCGAGGCAGGCTGTCACAGCCAGGGCCGCAGCGAACCAGTACCCCGGGGCGAAGGCCGCGAATTCCGGCGTCAGCAATCCCGCCGCAATACTCGCGACGGCAGAGACTCCGGCGGCTGCACCGAACTCGTGAAAAGTGCTGAGCGCACCGGAGGCAACGCCGGCTTCCTGAGGCTGCACCACCGAGAACAGACTGCCCGCGGCGGCCACGAACACGGCACCGATACCGAACCCGGCCACGCTGGTCGCCACGATGAGCACCGTCATGGAGAAAATCGCCGCAGTGGCCACCAGCCCGGCGGCCGCAATCAGCAGGCCCGCCACGGACACGGCGCGGACGCCCCATCGGGGAAGCACCCGTCCGGCCAGGTTGGAGCCGAGGATCGTCCCGAGCGCCACGGGGAGGAAGGCCAGCCCGGTCTCCAGCGCAGTGAATCCGTGCAGGTTCTGCAGGACAAAGGAGCCGAGGAAGAACACCGAGATCATCAGCGCCGTGGCCACGAAGATCAGTCCGAGTCCGCGGCGCACCGGCCGCCGCCGGAGCATCTCCGGATCAACCAGCGGCGCGGCAGCCCTCCGGATCCGCCCCCAGAACAGCACGTACCCGACCAGCCCGAGGGCCACCGGGATGAGGGTCTGCGCGCTGACCCAGCCGTAGTCGCCGGCGGAAACCAGCCCG
>NZ_DALZXY010000087.1:0-14576 GCF_031988865.1 Arthrobacter sp. | reverse complement strand
GCAGTTGCAGTACCGGAGGACATGCAACCATGCTCGCACGGTTCGGGTTTACTTCTGCCTCAAACCCAAGCCGGAACCCAAAGAGGATGCCGGGCCGCGGGTCGGAATGCTACGCCATGTTCAGTCCCCCCTTTTCTGCGCAGACGCAGCCAGTAACGTGGTGCCCATGAAGTACGCCAATACTGTCCTGGACCTGATCGGCAACACTCCGCTGGTGAAACTCCACCACGTGACTGACGGCATTGAGGCCACGGTGCTGGTGAAGCTGGAGTACCTCAATCCCGGCGGGTCCATCAAGGACCGGATCGCGGTCCGGATGATCGAAACCGCAGAGGCCGAGGGAAAACTCAAGCCCGGCGGAACCGTCATTGAGCCGACCAGCGGCAACACCGGCGTCGGCCTGGCCCTGGTGGCGCAGCAGAAGGGCTACAAATGCATCTTCGTGACCCCGGACAAGGTGGGCGTGGAGAAGCGGGACGTGCTGCGCGCCTACGGTGCCGAAGTAGTCGTCACTCCAACCTCCGTGGCCCCGGACAGCCCGGACTCCTACTACGGCGTCTCCGACAGGCTGGTCAGCGAAATTGAAGGCGCCTACAAGCCCGACCAGTTCTCCAACCCGGCAGCCCCGGCCAGCCACTTCGAATCCACCGGCCCGGAAATCTGGAAGGACACGGACGGGCAGGTGACGCTCTTCGTGGCAGGCGCGGGCACCGGCGGCACGATCACCGGTACCGGCCGCTACCTGAAGCAGGTCTCCGCCGGCCGTCCGTCAGGTCCGGTGAAAGTCATCGCGGCCGATCCGGAAGGCTCGGTGTACTCCGGCGGCACCGGCCGTCCCTACTTCGTGGAAGGAGTGGGGGAGGACATGTGGCCCGGTAACTATGACCCCTCCGTCCCGGACGAAGTCATCGCGGTCAACGACGCCGAGTCCTTCACCATGACCCGCCGGCTCGCCCGAGAGGAAGGCCTGCTCGTGGGCGGTTCCTCCGGTATGGCCGTTGTGGCCGCGCTGCGGGCCGCCAAGGACCTGGGCCCGGACGACGTCGTCGTCGTCCTGCTGCCGGACAGCGGCCGCGGCTACATGGGCAAGATCTTCAACGACGGCTGGATGAAGTCCTACGGTTTCCTGCCCGGAAATGAGCAGGAAGCCTCGGTCCGCGACGTGTTGGCCACCAAATCCGGTGCCCTGCCGGACCTGGTCCACACCCACCCCGGCGAGACGGTGCTGGACGCCATCGGCATCCTCAACGAATACGGCGTTTCCTACCTCCCGGTGCTGTCCCAGGAACCCCCGGTGGTCCTGGGCGAGGTTCTGGGCTCGGTGGACGAGCGCTCGCTGACCGAGAAGCTGTTCCGCGGCGAAGCTAAACCCACCGACCCCGTGAGCGCACACCTGGGGGAGAAACTGCCGCTGATCGGCGCCGCCGAATCGATTGCCGCCGCCAGGGAACGGCTGCAGGAAAACGACGCCCTGATGGTGACCCAGGACGGGGCACCCGTCGGCATCCTGACCCGCCACGACCTGTTGTCCTACCTCAGCGCGTAGCTGAACCCGCCCGCCGACCCACACCGCCGCATCCGGCACCAGGAGGAACACCATGAGCACAGGCTTCAACACCCGAGCGATCCATGCCGGGCAGACCCCGGACCCCACCACCGGAGCGGTGATCCCGGCGCTCTACCAAAGCACCACCTATGCCCAGGACGGGATCGGCGGGCTGCGCAACGGCTATGAATACGGCCGCGGCACCAACCCGACCCGGGACGCACTGCAGGAACAGCTGGCAGCGCTGGAGGGCGGAAACCATGCGTTCTCCTTCAGCTCCGGGCTCGCCGCCGAAGACGCGCTGATCCGTGCCCTGCTGGCCCCCGGGGACCACATCGTGCTCGGCAACGACGCCTACGGCGGTACGTACCGGCTGATCAACCGGGTCCTTGCGGCGTGGGGCATCACCAACGCGGCAGTGGATATGTCCGACGCCGCTGCGCTCCAAGCAGCGATCAGCGCCGGGAACACCAAAATGGTCTGGCTCGAAACCCCGTCCAACCCGATGATGAATATCTCCGACATCGCGGCAATCGCGCGGACCGCGCACGACGCCGGTGCCCTGCTGGTAGTCGACAACACCTTTGCCTCGCCCTACCTGCAGCAGCCGCTGGCCCTGGGCGCGGACATCGTGGTGCACTCCACCACCAAATACATCGGCGGACACTCCGACGCGGTGGGCGGCGCAGTCATCCTGAACGACGACGCCGCAGCGGAGAAGATCGGCTTCATCCAGTTCGCGGTGGGCGCGGTTTCGGCTCCGATGGAAGCCTGGCTGACCACCCGAGGACTGAAGACCCTCGGTGTGCGGATGGACCGGCATTCCTCCAACGCCATGGCCGTGGCCAAGTGGCTGCTGGAGCAGCCCGCCGTTGAATCGGTGCTGTACCCGGGACTCGAAGACCATCCCGGACACGAACTGGCCAAGGCCCAGATGAAGGATTTCGGCGGGATGGTCTCGGTGTCCTTCAAGGGCGGCGAAGCCGCCGCCCGGAAGATCGCCGAATCCACGAAGGTCTTCACCCTGGCCGAATCCCTGGGCGGTGTGGAATCCCTGATGAACTATCCGGCGGAAATGACCCATGCCTCGGTGAAGGGAACCGAGCTGGCCGTACCGGAGAACCTGCTCCGGCTTTCGGTGGGGATCGAGGACCTTCAGGACCTCATTGCCGACTTGGACCAGGCGCTGCAGCAGCTTTAGGCATCTGGCAAAAGGCCCGCCGGTTCTTCGACCGGCGGGTCTTTTTGCTGTCCCGGAGTTAGGTCAGCGGCGGCCCGGAAGACGGCGCCGGCGGACCTTGGGTTCCCGGGCCGCGAAAAAACGGCTGCTTTGCGGTATCCACAGCAGCGCCGCGCAGACCAGCAGGAAGGCGCCCAGCGCCATCAGGGTTGGGCCGCGGAACAGCAGCGGAACACCGGCGATCAGGCCCAGCGTGGTCAGCGTTTCCCGGCTGCTGCGCTTGCCATGGCGGAGCCGGACCGTGCAGAACGCGGTGAGCAGCCCCAGCGCGACGCCGAGGACCCCGAGGGTCAGCAGGCCCTGGCTGTCCTGGCGCTGGGTCTGCGCCGTGAAGAGGAAGGAGCCCCCGGCCAGGAGCAGAACGGCAGCGGCGGCCAGCCACGCGAGGAACGCCAGCCGCATGCTCCC
Source organism: Arthrobacter sp. (assembly GCF_031988865.1). Taxonomy (NCBI): domain Bacteria; kingdom Bacillati; phylum Actinomycetota; class Actinomycetes; order Micrococcales; family Micrococcaceae; genus Arthrobacter; species Arthrobacter sp. Next base: position 11,382 of record NZ_DALZXY010000087.1, on the reverse strand, counting down.
GGGCATCGGGGTCTGGACTTTGGGAGTGCTCAAGTAAGTCTCCTTCTGAGGGCGTCGGCTCCGCTGCAGGGCACGGGTCCCGTTGACTTCTAACGGTAGCCCGGCTCGGCGGCGGCTGCGGCCGGCGCGGGGAGCGGCGGGAAACGTGTCCTCCGGCGAATCCCTGCATCTGCCCGGCCTTTTTGGGTGCGTTTAGCCTTGTCAGGAGATCTGCGCAGGTAGAGTAGCGCTCGCTCGCTCGCCCGTCGGCAGCGGTGCAGGAGGGAAGGCGCATGGCCAAGGTACTGCGTTCGCGCGCCGCTGCTGCTGCCCTTGTGCTCGGTGCCGGAGTAGTTACCGCCGGGCTCGTCTTCCTGGCCCTGGACCTGGCCCCCCGGGACGGCCTGGACTTCACGGTCTACGTCACCGCCGGACAGAGCGTCATCGACGCCAGCGGAGACCTATATTCGGTGAGTGTGCCGAACGGGGATAATCCCGGGCTGATGTTCACCTATCCGCCGGCCGCTGCCCTGCTGTTCGTGCTCTTCGCGCCCTTCGGCCCGGTAATCGGCGCAGACATCTTCTTCTGGATTTCCCTGGTCATTACCGCGTTGACCGCGCTGTGGCTGGTGAGCCACTTCAGCGGAAAACACAGCGTCAAGGCCGTCCTGCGGCATTTCTGGCTGCGGCCGGCTGCCGTGCTGACCTTTGGGCTGGTGGTGCTGCTCGGCCCCTGGCGGGAAACCCTGGCTTTCGGGCAGATCAACATTCTGCTGTTCGCCCTGGTAATGCTGGACTTCCTGGAGCGCCGGGGCGGCTGGCCGCGGGGCCTGCTCACCGGCGTCGCTGCCGGCTTAAAGCTGACACCGCTGGCCTTCGCCTTCTACTTCCTGGTCCGAGGGGACTGGCGCGGGCTGCGGAACATGGCCTTTGGTTTCCTGGCGGCCTTCGGCCTGGGATTCCTGATCCTGCCCCGGGAGTCCAAGATCTACTGGGGCGAACTGCTCCCGGATACCTCACGGGTGGGCGGCGGCGCCTACGTGGACAACCTCTCCATCCGCGGAGCCCTGCTGCACTTTACTGGTCCGCAGGCCGAGGTAGGACCCTACTGGCTGCTGCTGAGCCTGGCAGCGGCCGCTGCGGCCGCCGTCGTTATCCGCCTGGCCACCCTGGCGGGAACGGACCTGCTGGCCCTGGCGGCCGCAGCGTTGCTGATGCTGCTGATTTCACCGGTGTCCTGGTCCCACCACTGGGTCTGGGTGGCCCTGTTCCTGCCGCTCCTCGGTGCCGGGCTGTACAGCCTGCCTCCGGACCGGCGCGGGATGCGGATCTCCGGCTGGATCCTGCTTTGCACCAGCGCCGTGGTGTTCTATTTTTCGCCCAAAACCCTGGCCCTGGTGCTCGGGGCACAGGACCTGAATGCGCAGGATCCGGTGCTGTGGCTGATGGTTTCCAGCGCCGGGGTGTTCTGCGGGGCCGGGATGCTGGCCTGGTGGTTTGCCCTGCTCTGGCCAGGCCGGCCCAAGGGGTGGTGGCGCACCGGCCACGCCTCCGGCAGCGTTCTCCTGCAGCGGTCCTAGACTGGTGCCCATGAGCACCGGAACCCTGCTGGCCGCCTGCCGGCTCCACACCCTGCTGCCCACCTCTGACGCCACCGGTGTGACCGCGATCGATAAGCGCGCCGTCGAGGGTCCGGTGCAGGTATACGCGCTGGGCCTGACTGGCGATCTGCAGGCGGACCGCAAGCACCACGGCGGCGAATCGAAGGCCATTTACGCCTATTCGCAGGAAGACGCCGCGTACTGGGAAGCGGAACTCGGGGAAGCCGTACCGCCTGGCCGGTTCGGCGAGAACCTGCGGGTCGCAGGAATCGACGCTTCCCGGGCGGTAGTGGGGGAGCGCTGGCAGATCGGCGCCACCGTGGTCCTGGAAGTGACCTGCCCGCGGACGCCGTGCCGGAATTTCGCCCAGTACATGGGCCAGCCCCGCTGGGTGGCCCGGTTCGCCGCGGCGGGAAAGCTGGGAACCTACCTGCGGGTCATCAAGCGCGGCAGCATTCAGGCAGGAGAATCGATAGAGGTCATCCACCGGCCCGCACATGGAGTGACGGTCGCCGATGTCTTCGACGGCCTCACGCCCAAGCAGCGTGAACTGCTGCTGGAAGCCGGGGCGTCAGGGACCTATCTGTCGCCGGAAATCCAGAAGGTACTGGCACGGAAACCGGCGGTCCCGGCCGCGGGGTAAGGACAGCCGGGCACAAACCGGAACCGGGCCTGCTGGCCGGCGACACCGGCGAATTCAGCCCCTGTGCTGGACCTCACGGTCCTTTCGGCTGGTCCTGCGGCCGTCATGCCGTACACTTGAAGAGTCCCCCACTCCGGTATTCCCTGATTTCCCTGCGGGCAAAGTTTTCGCAGGTATACGTTGTGTTGGGGCCCGCATTCAAATGCGGGCAGATTCATCTCCTGGGAGCGCCGGCAAAGAAATCGTCATACCGAGCTGCCGTCGCAATCCAGTGACACCGGCCCACAGCTGTGACGGAGAGTCCTGCCTGGGATTGCAACAGTGCCCGGACTTACGTACTCGCAGCCGCAATTGGACGGCTGCCCGGCCCCACTGATGAGGATATATTTTCCGTGCCTGAGAATGCCCAAGATATTGTAGATGCGCCCGTTGAAGCTGAAGAAGCCAACGAGGTTCTGTTCACTGATTTCAATCTGGACGCCCGCGTCCTTGCTGCCCTGACCGACGTCGGCTACAAGACGCCGTCGCCCATCCAGGCAGCCACCATCCCGGTTCTGCTCGAAGGCCGCGACGTCGTGGGCCTGGCCCAGACCGGTACCGGCAAGACCGCAGCATTCGCTGTTCCCGCCCTGTCCCGCATGGCTGAGCTGGCCGAGATCAACGGACCCACCAAGGACACCCAGATCCTGGTCCTGGCCCCGACCCGCGAACTCGCCCTGCAGGTAGCCGAGGCTTTCACCTCCTACGCCGCGCACATGGATGACTTCACCGTCCTGCCCGTCTACGGTGGCTCCCCGTACGGCCCCCAGCTGAACGGCCTGCGCCGCGGTGCCCAGGTTGTTGTTGGCACCCCGGGCCGTGTGATCGACCACATCTCCAAGGGTTCCCTCGACCTGTCCAACCTGCAGTACCTGGTCCTGGATGAAGCCGACGAAATGCTGCGCATGGGCTTCGCCGAAGACGTGGAGCAGATCCTCTCCAGCACTCCGGATGAGAAGCAGGTCGCCCTGTTCTCGGCCACCATGCCGGGCGCGATCCGCAAGATCGCCAAGAAGTACCTGAACAACCCGGCTGAAATCACGGTCAAGTCCAAGACCACCACCGGCGTCAACACCCGTCAGCGCTACGTGCAGGTCATGGGCCCGCACAAGCTCGATGCCATGTCCCGCATCCTCGAGACCGAGGACTTCGACGGCGTTATCGCCTTCGTCCGCACCAAGATGGCCACCGAGGACCTCGCCGACAAGCTGAAGTCCCGCGGCTACAAGGCTGCCGCCATCAACGGCGACATCCCGCAGCAGCAGCGCGAGCGCACCGTCGAGGCCCTGCGCGACGGCAAGATCGACATCCTGGTCGCCACCGACGTCGCCGCCCGCGGCCTGGACGTCGAGCGCATCAGCCACGTCTTCAACTACGACATCCCGCACGACACCGAGTCCTACGTGCACCGCATCGGCCGCACCGGCCGTGCCGGCCGCAGCGGTGACGCGATCCTGTTCATGACCCCGCGCGAGAAGTACCTGCTGCGCGCCATCGAGAAGGCAACCCGCCAGCCCGTTGAGCACATGCAGCTGCCCGGCATTGACGTTGTCAACGCCAAGCGCCTGGCCAAGTTCTCCGACCGCATCACCGAGACCATGAAGTCCGAAGACCTCTCCGTCTTCCGCGAACTGGTCACCAAGTACATTGCCGAGAACGATGTTCCCGCCGAGGAAGTCGCCGCAGCCCTGGTCGTTATGGCCCAGGCCGGCCGCCCGCTGCTGATGGAAGAAATTCCGCAGGCTCCGGCCCGCCAGCGCGAGCGTTCCGAAGGTCGCAACGACGGTTTCGGCTCCCGTGGCCCGACGCGCCCGCTGACCGAAGGCAACGCAACGTACCGCATCGCCGTCGGCCGCCGCCAGCGCGTGATGCCCGGCTCAATTGTCGGTGCCATTGCCAACGAGGGTGGCCTGTCCTCCGCCCAGATCGGCGGCATCGATATCCGCGCCGACCACACCCTGGTGGAGCTGCCCGCAGATCTGTCCAAGGATCAGCTGCGCGCACTGTCCCGCACCCGGATCGGCGGCGAGCTGATCCACCTGGAACTGGACAACGGACGCCGTCCGGCCCGTGAAGGCGGCTCCAGCGACCGCGCTGAGCGCGGCGGTTTCAAGAAGGACTTCAAGAAGCGCGACGGCGAGCGGTCCTTCGGTGACCGCGGCTCTGACCGCCCGTACAAGAAGAAGTTCGACGGCGACCGCAGCTTCAGCAAGCCGGCCGGTGCCGGTGCCGGTGCCCGCAAGCCGCGTTTCCGCGACTAAGCAGTACTCGAAGCCTAGAGCTCAGCGAAAAGGCGTCCCGCATGGGGCGCCTTTTGGCGTTAAAACCCTTTGGCGTTAAACCGAGTCTTGAGTTCCGGGGAAGCAGCCGTGGGATCCACTCGGGTCGGATCGGCCGTGCGGGCCTTGGACGCGGAGCCCGTCCTGCGGATCCGATAGAGACACAGGAGCCAGCCCAACGGACCGATGAGGGGCAGGGCGAGGATGATCAGCAGCCACAGCAGCTTCGTGGCGGGCGCCAGGTTCTTTGTCCAAGCCAGCGAAAGTACCGTCACTATGACCAACGACACAAGGACAACCCCCAGCGACAGGACGTAAATCTCCCAAACTGACGGGATGGTTGGGTTGGCTCCTGCACCCATCTTTACGGGTCCTTCCTGCGGTCAGGGCGAGAATTGCGTTGCTGCACAACGGCGCTTTTGCGGGGTGTGGAACAGTCTGCCACATGCCCCTGCAGCGTCCGGGGTGAGGCCTTAGGCGGTTCTGCGGCCTGGACAGTGATTCGGGGGTCATACGGGCGGCGAAAAGGCGGCTCATAGGCCGTTTTGTGGTCTTCGGAATTCCAGGCCCCGGGTCGTCTCAGGGCGGCTTGACCCAGGGGAGGTGACCCTGTTTTTGACCCTCGCGGATGCCCTCCGGGACGATTTCACGTTTGGGGAAAAGTGCTGGTAGAGTTTTATGTCGTTGCCCCGGTTGGGGCGATGCCCCGATAGCTCAGTGGTAGAGCGCCATCTTGGTAAGATGGAGGTCCCGGGATCGATTCCCGGTCGGGGCTCTCAATGGGAGGGTCCGCGTTTCTAAGCCTGTTGTTCGCAAGGGCCAGGCACGCGGGCTTGACTCATTTATGGCGGTGTAGCTCAGTTGGTTAGAGCGCACGACTCATAATCGTGAGGTCGGGAGATCGAGCCTCCCCACCGCTACAGTTTGACCCTCGGAGTTCATCTCCGAGGGTCATTTTGTTGTTTGGCTTCTTCCCGGAGTGACACATGGTGGCCAGTCCCTCAAGACGCTGCCAGCCGGTGCGCGTCGCCCGCAACACGGCCCGTGACAGAACATACGGACCCGCTGTGAAGAGTGATGGCTTGTAGGATCGCAGGGGAAGAGCCGACCGTCCCGATCAATCGCACCGTGCACGGAACGAAAGATGCAGACCCGATGACTGAAAATCTGTCCGATCCGGAGCGCCCGGACGCCCTGCCCACCCGGCGGGGCCGCAGGGCCGCCGAAGCCCGTTTGGCCGCTCATTCCGGTGACCCGGTTACGGGCAGTGCTACGGCCGATCCCGTCGCCGCACCCCCGGAGACAGCGGAGGTGGCGGGCACGGGCTGGAACGGCACCAAAAGAGCGGCTGCCGTTCCCGTTGGCGCTGGACGGCGCAGCCGCTTGAATCGAACTCCCTGGGACCTTGAATCTCCCGCGGACGACGGCGGGGTTCCAGAAACAGACAGTGCTTCGGAGACCGAGGACGCTGATTACGCTTCGGTGGGGGAAGGGCCCCTGGAAGCCCAGGTGACAGCGACGCCAGTGCCTGCCTCAGGACCTCCTGCCGCAGAGACCCGCGAAGCCGCAGCCGGCGTACTTCCCGAAGACTCCGTACAGCCGGCGCTGGTCAGCGTAGGCGCTGCGGCAGCCGGGGGAACAGCACTGCGAACAACTGAAAGCGATACGACCATCTTCACCGAGCACGCCGCCTCCGCGGAGGAAACCTCCGCGGAAGAAACCGATACGGACGAACCCGCTTCGGACGCCCCCATTTCGGACGCCCCCATTTCGGACCCCACCCCCGACGCTTCCATTTCGGGTCACTCCACATCGGACGTTTCCACGTCGGACTTTTCCACCCCCGACGCTTCCACTTCGGACGACTCCACCCCGGACGATTCCACCCCGGACGACTCCACCCCGGACCTTTCCACTCCGGACGAATCCAGCTGGGGCCATGGCCTGGATGAGGACCCCCTGGCGGCGCCTGAGTTCACGGATTCCTCAGCGGAGGCAGAACTTCCTCCGGCCCCCGCCGAAGCACGCACCTATGCCTGGGATGGGCCGGAACCGGCCACGGCGGGTATGTCCAGGATTCCGCTGCTCAGCGGCCTGCCCTCTTCGCGGCTGCCCGCGGTGGTGCCTGAGCCGCCGGCGGAGCCGCCGATGAACTCCGACGAATTGCCGCTGGTTGACATGGCTGGACGCTCGGCAGGCGCCGGAGAGCACCTGCCCGGGGTTCCGTCTCTCGATCCTGAGCAGATGCCTTCAGACCTGCGCGAACGCACCCGGCTTGCCGTCCGCGGTGAACCCAATGATGTCCGCCGGGCGACGTTCCTGGATACCGGCACCTCCAAGATCCCGGCCACACGTGGTTTCCGCGGCTTCCTGGCCTCCATGGGACTGCGCGTTGCGCCTTCCGCCAAGGAGCTCGCCGAACGGCGGGACACCCGGATGGTCAGCCAGCACTGGCCCGGCCCGCGGACTATTTCCGTGGTGAACGGCAAGGGTGGAGCCAACAAGACGCCGACCACGGTGATGCTCGCCGCACTGTTTGCCCGCAACGGCGGCGGCCCGGTCCTGGCGTGGGACAACAATGAAACCCGTGGAACCCTGGGCTGGCGCACGGAACAGGCGCAGCACGACGCCACGGTCATGGACCTGCTGCCGGAAACCGGGCTGCTGCTCTCACCCGTGGCTCAGTCGGCAATGCTTGCCAAATTCGTGCACCACCAGACGGATGACAAGTATGACGTCCTGCGGTCGAACCCGAACGTCCTGGCCTCCGAACAGAAGGTCACCCGGACAGACTTTGATGCGCTCCACACCGTGGCCTCGAAATACTTCCGGCTTAACGTCGTGGACTCGGGCAATGATGAAAGCGCCGAACGCTGGCTGCGCATGATTGACCACACCGACCAGCTGGTTATCGCCACCACCACGGTGGAAGAGCACGCGGAGGCTGGTGCCCTGCTGCTTGAGGCGCTTCAGGAGCGCGGCGGACGCTACGCGGAGCTGGCGCGCGGCGCCGTCGTCATTGTGTCCCAGGCGGACCGCAACGGTACCGAAGCCCAGGCACGGAAGGTCGCCGAAGCCTTCAAGGTGCTGGCCCGGGCCGCCGTGACCATTCCGTACGACCCCGCGCTGGTCAAGGGGCAAATTCGGTACGCATCCCTGCGTCCGGCGACGCAGCGTGCCTGGCTGAAGGCCACGGCCGCCGTCGCCGGTGGGTTGTAGGAACTTGGTTCATCAGCTTGCTTAGTATTGCCTTTTGTTCCTAGGGTAGGAAGCAGCGGCGGTCCAGGCCGGACCGCCTGACCCACGAACGGAGGCAAAATGTCAGCTCATGATATTTCCGGCAAGAAGGTCGCTTTCCTGCTCACGGACGGTGTGGAGCAGATTGAACTCACCAGCCCCTGGGACGCGGTGAAGGAAGCCGGCGGACAGCCGGTCCTCGTCTCGCCCGCCAGCGGCACTCTCCAAGGCTTCAACGGCGTGGACAAGGCAGATACGTTCACCGTTGACCTGGGTGTTGCGGATGCCAACGCAGCAGATTTTGATGCGCTGGTCCTGCCGGGCGGCGTGATCAACGCCGACTACCTGCGGGTGGACGACGACGCCCGCCGGTTCGCCCGGGCGTTCTTCGAAGCAGGCAAGCCAGTAGCTGCCATCTGCCATGGACCGTGGCTGCTGATCGATGCGGGCGTGGTGAAGGGCAGGGACGTGACGTCCTTCCATACGCTCGCCACCGATCTGCGCAACGCCGGCGCCAACTGGACCGACGAGGAAGTGGTGGTGGACCAAGGTCTGGTCACCAGCCGCAACCCGGACGACCTGCCGGCTTTCAACGCCAAGGTCGTCGAGGAAATCTCCGAAGGACCGCACGCCGGCCAGCACGCCTAACACCCGGCCCCTGTTCCGCCCCGGCAGCTTTTTAAAGCAGCCGGGGCGGACTGCTGTCCGGGGGCGAGCCACAGCTTCCTGTGCAGGTTATCCCGCCGTTTGGATGAGACATCCATATCCTTTCCTGTGCCACTGCCTAGGGTTGAGTCATCCGGGGAATCCGTGCCCGGCCTAGCGAAGGGTGAGCATGCCTGCGTCCAGTGATGAACGTTTTCAGGAAGCCGGGCAGCGGCCCCTTGAGGGAATCTTGGTGGCAGATTTCTCCCGTGTCCTGGCCGGGCCGCTCTGCACCATGACCCTGGCTGACCTCGGAGCCCGGGTGATCAAAGTGGAGCGCCCCGGAACCGGTGACGATACGCGCAGCTGGGGCCCGCCCTGGTCCGGCACCGGCGCCACCTATTTCGAGTCCGTGAACCGGAACAAGGAATCGGTGTGCCTGGATCTGGCCGACGACGCCGACCGGCGGCTGGCGCGGGAACTGGCCCTCCGTGCGGACGTGCTGGTGGAGAACTTCAAGCCGGGCGGACTGGGCCGGCTGGGCTTGGGATACGCCGAACTCAGCGCCGAAAACCCGGGACTCATCTACGTTTCGATCTCCGGCTTCGGTGCCGACGGCGGACGGGACCTGCCCGGCTACGACTTCGTGGTCCAGGCCCTTGGCGGGCTGATGAGTATCACCGGCGACGACGCCGGCCCGCCGATGAAGGCCGGCGTGGCACTGGTGGACGTGCTGACCGCGAAGGACGCGGCCATTTCCGTCCTGGCCGCGCTGCAGGCCCGCCGGAACGCCGGCCGCGGCAGCCACGTCCAGGTCAATCTGCTCTCCAGCCTGCAGGGAGCCCTGGCGAACCAGGCCCAGGCCTATCTGGGCGCGGGAGCCGTTCCGTCGAGGATGGGCAACGCCCACCCGTCGATCGTGCCCTACCAGCTGCTGGACTGCTCCGACGTTCCGCTCGCCGTCGCCTGCGGGAATGACGCCCAGTTCATCCGGCTGGCTGCGGAACTGGGCGCACCGGAACTGGCAGCCGATGCGCGGTTCGCAACGAACAGTGCACGGGTGGAACACCGGCAGGCCTTGATTCCCCTGCTGGAGGACCTGCTGGGAGCGGCGCCGGCCGCCGTCTGGCAGGAGCGCCTGAGCAGCGCGGGAGTGCCGGCAGGGCGGGTTTCCGGAATTGATGAGGGCATCGCCTATGCCGAATCACTGGGCCTGGAACCCACCATCGAGGTGCGGAATTCCTCCGGCGGGCCCGCCGGGCGGCAGATCCGGCATCCCGCCGTCTGGGAACCGCCCCTGGCTTCCCGCGCCGAGGCCCCGCCGCGGCTTGGGGAACACACCGACAGTGTGAGCGCCTGGCTGCGTGGACCGGCCGGCCCTTCCCGGGAGGCCGGGGTGGAACCGGATCAGGGCTACTTTTCGTACTGACGCAGCTCCAGCCACAACGGCGCAAAGACATCCGGATCGTCCAGGTCCACGCCCAGCAGTGAAACCGCGATGCTGATCCGGTGCCTTAGCGAGTTACGGTGGACGCCCAGCGCCCGGGACGCATTTTCCCAGTGCCCCCGGTGCCGGAGGTACTCGGCGACGGTGCCCACCAGATCGGCCCGTGGATACTGCGCCAGTTTCTGTACCCAGGCAGCAGCATCAGCGTGGTGCGGGTTTCCGGTCCCGGCCAGGGTGCCGGGCGGTGCCTGGCCCAGGCTGCGGCGCAGCCCGGTCAGGATTCCCGGGACCTCGCCCAGGGAGACGGGCTCGCTCACGACGCCCGCAAGTCCGGGAACATCCGCGGCCGGCAGTTGAACATCCGCTGCCGGCAGGGACGGAGCACTTTCTGCATCCGCCGCAGCCGGGTCCAGCGGCAGCAGCACATAGAGCACACCCTCACGCTCGTGCCGGAGGGAACAGGAGGCCAGATCCCGGGGCAGCGGCAGCACGCCGGTTTCGGGAACCAGGGCCGGCGCCGCGCGCAGCAGCAGGTCCGTGTCATCGGCGTCGCCGGACGGGAGCGCCAGGACCCGAACCCGCGGCGGCAGCTCCGCCAGTCCCACGTCCTCGGCCAGGATCCGCGCCGCTTCCGTGTAACCATGCAGCAGCAGCTTGGCCACCGCGGAACTCAGTGCCGCGTTGGCTCCGGAGGCAGCTTCCCGCTGCTTGGACTTGAGCGCCAGGAGCGTGCAGACGGTCATGATGACCTGGCGGTCGGCAGCTGTCAGCTTCCGCCCCGGGCCAACGGCGAGAAAGCCGTGAATCCGTCCGCTGCCGCCACTGACCGGAATCGGGTACTCGACGACGGGCTGCCCGTGGATTTCAAAGGTCGCTGCAGAATGCACGCCCGCCCGGTTCAGCCGGACCGTTTCGCTCCGCAGTACGGGAAGCAGGGCACCGGTATTTTCCGGCCAGTACCGGGCTGGTTCCGGGTCCGAAGGCAGGAAGGCAGCCCACCCGCCCAGGGCCTGCGCCAGGCCCCGGACGACGGCGGTGGTCCCGTCGGGGCGCATCGTCGCCTGGGCCAGGGCGGTCTGGGTGCCGAGGCTGCCCAGCAGCTCAGCCTGACCGCTGCGGGCCGAAAGGCCCCAAAAGGCGCGGGACACGTTCTGGAACGGCACGCCGTCGGGCACCGTCAGCAGGTGGATCCCGGCGTCATCGCAGGCCTGGACCAGGTGCCCTGGCACCTGCTTCAGCCAGGGCCCGAGCCCAATACCCAGGGCGTGGATGCCCCGGGCCCGCAGCCGGGTTACGTATTCGCTCGTCGCCGACGGGTTCGCGCCAAGCGGCATGCCTGTGGTCAGCAGCAGTTCTCCGCCTTCCAGGTACGGGGTGGGGTCCTCAAGCTCCGAAACATGGACCCCGGTGAGGTGGCGGGACGGCAGGTTCCGGCGGCCTGCCGGCACCAGATGGGATCCGAGGGTCATGCTGAGCTCAGTGAGGAAAACCATAGGACAAATCATCCGGTAT
>NZ_DALZXY010000086.1:0-14779 GCF_031988865.1 Arthrobacter sp. | reverse complement strand
GTGTCAATGAACGCTTTGCACTTCCAGGCTTCTCTTGCCCGGGGTTTGGCCGCAACCGGCAACGATGAGGAACAATTGGGCGGGTGAGCCTCACCATCGCCCCGCAGCCTGCGTCCCAGCAACCAGGATCCGTTCCAACCGCTCCATCCCGCGCGGATGCCGCTGACTGGATCCACACCCAGATCGCCAGTGAACTAGGGGTCCTTCCGTGGCAGGTGCGGGCCGCCGTCGAACTCCTGGACAGTGGTTCCACCGTTCCGTTCATTGCCCGGTACCGCAAGGAGGTAACCGGCACCCTGGACGATGCGCAGCTGCGTGAACTGGATGAGCGGCTGCGGTACCTGCGGGAGCTCGCGGACCGCCGCCGGGCCATCCTGGAAGCCATCGAGGCGCAGGGCAAGCTGACAGCAGAACTGCGGGCCGCGGTCGAGGCCGCGGATACCAAGTCCCGGCTCGAGGACATCTACCTGCCCTACAAGACCAAGCGCCGCACCAAGGCACAGATCGCCCGGGAAGCCGGGCTGGAACCCCTGGCCGAAGCGCTGTTGGCGAACCCGGCCCTGGATCCGGAGACCGAAGCAGCCCGGTACCTGGGCGAGGCGGTTCCCGACGCCGCCGAAGCGCTCGCCGGCGCCCGTGCCATCCTGGTCGAACGTGCCGGGCAGGATGCGGATCTGCTGACCGATGCCCGCGAGAAGCTGTGGAAGCAGGGGCGGTTCCGTTCCTCCGTCCGCGCCGGCAAAGAAGCCGAGGGACAGAAGTACGCGGACTACTTTGACTATTCCCAGGCCCCTTCGGGGATGCCCTCGCACCGGGTGCTGGCCCTGCTGCGCGCGGAAAAGGAAGGCATCCTGGAACTCGGGCTGGCGGAAGCAGATCCGGCGGACGCCGAGGTGTTCGCTGCCGCCCGGCAACGCTTCGAGAACTCAGTGGCCGCCCGCCTGGGCGTGGCTGCCAGGGGCCGTGCGGCGGACGCGTGGCTGCAGCAGACCGTGCAGCTGGCCTGGCGCCGGATCCTGGCCAAGCTCTCCGTCGATCTGCGCGTGCGGTTGTTCCAGGACGCCGAGATGGAAGCCGTCAGGGTTTTCGCCGCCAATCTCCGGGACGTCCTGCTGGCCGCGCCGGCCGGCAACCAGGCAACCCTCGGGCTGGACCCGGGCCTGCGCACCGGTGTTAAGGTAGCGGTGGTCGACGGCACCGGACAGGCCGTGGCCACGGACACCGTCTTCCCGCACGCTCCGGCACGCAAATGGGACGACGCCCTGGTGAAGCTGGCAGACCTGGTGAAGAAACACGGGGTCGGGTTGGTGGCGGTGGGAAATGGCACCGCCTCCCGGGAACCCGACAAGCTGGCCGGGGAACTGATGCGGCTGGTGCCGGAAACGAAACTGCAGAAACTGGTGGTCTCCGAGGCCGGGGCATCCGTCTACTCGGCGTCAGCCTTGGCGTCCGCTGAGTTGCCGGGCATGGATGTCTCCCTGCGCGGCGCCGTCTCGATTGCCCGGCGGCTGCAGGATCCACTGGCCGAACTGGTGAAAATCGATCCGAAGTCCATCGGCGTGGGCCAGTACCAGCACGACGTCACGGCGGCGAAGCTGGACCGTTCCCTGGACGCCGTGGTTGAGGACTGTGTCAACGCCGTCGGAGTGGATGTCAACACTGCTTCACCTGCGCTGCTGAGCCGGGTCGCCGGCGTCGGGCCGCTGCTCAGCGAGAACATCGTTGCCTACCGAAATGCCAACGGCCCCTTTGCCAGGCGCGCGGACCTGATGAAGGTTCCGCGGCTGGGAGCCAAGGCCTTCGAACAGTGCGCGGGCTTCCTACGGATCGTTGGTGGAACAGAACCGCTGGACGCTTCCAGCGTGCACCCGGAGTCCTATCGGATCGCCCGGCGGATGCTGACCGCGGCGAAAGTGGAAATGAGTCCTGCCGGTGCGGACCTGACCGGATTGGACCCGGCGGGCTTCGTGGATGAGAGCACCGGGTTGCCAACGGTAATGGACATCATGGCCGAACTGCGCAAACCCGGGCGCGACCCCCGACCGGCGTTCAAAACGGCGACCTTCTCCGAAGGCATCGAAAAAGTTGCCGACCTGCGTCCGGGCATGGTGCTCGACGGCGTGGTCACCAACGTGGCGGCGTTCGGGGCCTTCGTGGACATTGGCGTGCACCAGGACGGACTGGTGCACATTTCCGCCATGTCCTCTTCCTTTGTCTCCGACCCGCATGACGTGGTGAAGTCCGGCCAGGTGGTCAGGGTCAAGGTGATGGAGGCGGACCCGGAGCGGAACCGCATTTCGCTTAGCCTGCGGCTTGACGACGATGCGCCGTCCGGCACCGGATCCGGTTCCGGAAGCGGGAATGGTGCGCGTGAGCGCGGACGTGCCACGCCTGCGGGCCGGAACGAGAAGTCCACCCGGAGCCAGCGAGCCTCCGGGAACCCGCAGGGAGCCGGCCAGCCCACCCGGAATAGCCAGCCGAACCGGAATAGCCAGCCCACCCGGAGCCAGCGAGCCTCCGGGAACCCGCAGGGAGGTAAGCCTGCGCCAGGCAAGGCCGGTGCTTCCGGGCGCAGGGGACCGGCTGCCCCCGCGCTGGACGGAGCCATGGCCGAAGCGCTGCGCCGGGCGGGCCTGGCCTAGCGGCGAACGGAGCTCACTCCATGCAGGCGTTAGCGTGCAGCCAGCTGGCTGAGCAGGCTTTCGTCCAGGCGCTCCAGCAGTTCCCGCGGACCGGCGTAGACCTGCTTGGCTCCCGCCTCCCGAAGCTCCGCTTCACTGGTTCCGCCGCAGGTGAGCCCGATGGTGGGAATGCCCAGTTTCCCTGCGGATTCGATGTCCCAGACGGAGTCGCCCACGAAAACAGTGCCTTCGGCGTCAAGTCCGGCTGCGTCCAGTGCAGCCTCCAGGATGTCCGGCGCGGGTTTACTTTCGTCGGCGTCGGAGGAACAGGTGGCGCTGGAGATGGCGTCGTCAGCATTAATTACCTGGCGAAGCGCCTGCAAATCCGGTTCGGAGGCAGAGGACGCCAGAACGACGGCGAGCCCCCGGCCGGCCGTGGCGCGCAGCAGGTCTGCGGCACCGTCGAAGGCCCGCAGGGAGGGCCAGTAGGTGGAGAAGACGGCGCCATGGGAGGCCTCGAGTTCAGCTTCCTCCTCTGGCGCCGGATCGCTGCCGAGTACATGGCCGATGAGTTTGTCTCCGCCCATGCCGATGGCCCGGTGGATGTGGGCCATCGGGACGTCGTAGCCCAGCCGCCGGAACGCCTGCCACCAGGCCACGGTGTGGAGGTAGTTCGAGTCCACCAGGGTGCCGTCCACATCGAACAGGACACCGCGCTGGTGTGAATGCTCAGTCATCAAGTCCCCTCTGAGTTGTCGCTGCCGTTGAGGCCGGATCAGTCGATTCTAGTGGGGTCGGCCGCGCGGGGCAGAGTCCAGGACCCGGGGCAGGGTGCACTTCTGGCCAGGGCCCGGGGCCCTGGCCAGGAGATGTTAGGCGTTTGCGGCAGCGGTCACGGCGGGCCACCAGGAATCGGCCGTCCACAGGTTCAAGGCCTCCTCGAGCGCCTGGCCCAGGGTGAAGACGGTTGAGTCGTCGTACGTGCGGCCGACCAGCTGGACGCCGGTCGGCACGCCGTTGGGAGCCAGGCCGGAGGGCAGTGCCAGCACCGGAACCCGGCCGATGACGTTGAACGGCAAGGTCAACGCGGATTCGATCCAGGAGACCTGGGCACCGCCCACATCTACGAGGGCAGTCGGGTCGGCGAAGTCGGCGGCCATCCCCTGGGTGGCAACGGTCGGGCAGAGCATCGCGTCGTAGGTCTCAAGGAGCTTTCCCAGCGGTTCGTAGATGGCGGCCTCGGCTATGAGGCCCTCGGCGAAGGAACCGGCCTCGGCTGCGCGGTTGGCGAAGTCCAGGGTGTAGGGCATCAGCAGATCGCGTTCGGCGCCTGCAATTTCGGTGATGAACGGCCCCATGATGCCGCCGAAATGTGCCCAGGCGGCCTCGAGGATCTGCTTGCGGGTCCAGGGCAGCGTGATCTCATCAACGATGACGCCCGCGCTGCGCAGGGCCTCTGCAGCGGCGCGTGTGTTGGCTTCGATGACCGGGTCCACGATGTAATCGCCAAGGTTGATGCACAGGGCGACTCGCATCCCCACGGCCGCTGCGGCGTTCGGGGCGGGGAGCTGGTAGGCGGGACGTACCGAGGCCTGGTCAGTGGGGTGGGGGCCGGCGATTACGTTCTGCAGCATGGCTACGTCGGCAACGCTGCGGCCCATCGGGCCGTCGGCGCAGTAGGTGTCCTGGTTGAACGGCGCCATGCCGGGAACGCGGCCGAACGGCGGCTTGAACCCGACGATGCCGGAGAAGGAGGACGGAATGCGGATGGAGCCGCCGATGTCGGAACCGGTGGCTAGGATGCTCTCTCCAGCGGCCAGCGCGGCGCCGGACCCGCCAGAGGAGCCGCCCGGGGTCAGATCAGTGTTCCAGGGGTTGCGGGTGACGCCCCACAGCTTGCTGTGCGTGTACCCGGCGCAGCAGAATTCCGGGGTGGTGGTGCGGCCATGGACCACGGCACCGGCGGCGAAAATGCGGTCGACGATCGGGTGGCTGATTTCGGCAATGTTGCCCTTCTCTGTCAGTGAGCCTTCCTCGGCCAACCGCCCGGCGATGGGCTGTTCTTCCTTGAGCAGCAGCGGGATGCCCTCCAGGGCGCCCAGCTGCTGGCCGCCTGCTGAATAGCGTTCCTGTGAGGCACGGGCCGCGCCATAGGCTTCGTCCAGCATTTCCTCGGTCAACGCATTGATGTCCGGCTCCACCACGGCTGTGCGGGCGACCACGGCGTCAAGCAGTTCGACGGGGGAGAGTTCCCTGCGCTCGAACAGCTCGCGGGCCTTGGTAGCGGTGAGGTGGTGTAGTTCCATGGGGGAGCGCTCCAATCAGGACGGGTTCCGCTGCTTTGTCTCCGTTGAGTTGGGCAGCGGGGTGGGCCGGGGGTTCCGCGATCGGGTCCACGAACCCGCCGTAGACGAAACGATCGAGGATGGAAGTTGCGGATAACCACATTTCTGAATCAGTTGTGAAAGTTCGCTATAACAACCAATATGAACAGAAATCAGTAAATATTCAAGGGATTTCGAAGAAATCGAGATATGAGACCACGTAATTGGAGAGTTATCTAATCGGGCCGGGCGGGCCGAGGAATGCGGCCAGCTCGGCCTCGAGCACGCTGGTGTTGCGCAGTTCGCACTCCCAGACCACCAGCGCATCCCACCCGGCTGCATCCATGGCCAGCAGCGCCGCCGTGTCCCGGGCCACGGTCCGGGCCCGCTTGGCGGCCCAGGTTGGCCGCCGGGGACTGCACGAATGAGGGAAGTCCTAGCCATGGCATCGGAGGCAGGCTTATGTTGGCTGTGGCGATGCCGGCGAGAGGACAGCGGTTCAATGGCCCACATCAGGATTATGGCGACCGGCGGGACCATCGCGTCCCGTTCCGGCAAGGACGGGGCAACGTCAGCAGAGCGGGCGGAAGAACTTGCCGCCGGGCTCTCCGGACGGCACGGTTATTCGGTGCAGGATCTCACTAACGTCAACAGCTTTTTGCTGCGGCTGACTGACGTGCGGTTGATCGCGGAAGCCGTGCGTGACGCCGTCGCGGACGAAGGCGTAGACGGGGTGGTCATCACGCACGGCACGGACACGATGGAGGAGACAGCATTCCTGCTGGATCTGGTCCATGAGTCGCCCAAGCCCGTTGTCTTAACCGGCGCGCAGCGTACAGCGGACAGCCCAATGGCTGACGGCCCGGTCAACCTGGAAGAAGCCGTTGCCGCGGCGGCGTCGAGCCGGCTTCGCGGAACCGGCGTCCTGATTTCCTTTGCGGGGCAGGTTCTGGCGGCCCGGGGAACGCGCAAGCTGCACACCATAGCGGCCAGCCCCTTTGGCGGAGGCGTCCCGGTGGCGCACTTCACCGCCGGAGTCCTCCACATCACCGCAGTCCCGCTTCGTCCTGCCGCCCTGCCCCTGCCAGGGGAGGACTTCGACAATGCCCGGGTGGAGATCATCTACTGCGGGTTGGGCACAACACCGGACCTGTTGACGCACGCTGTCCGCTCCGGTGCCAACGCGGTTGTGCTGGCCGGCACGGGGATCGGGAACGCAGGCGAGGGCTTCGCCGAAGCGGTCCAGGACGCCGTGCGGGGCGGCTGTCCCGTCATTCTCTGCACCCGTGTTCCGTCCGGACCGGTGATCCCCACCTATGGAGCCGGCGGCGGCGTGGACCTAGTCCGTGCAGGTGCCATTCCCGGTGGAGATCTGGGCCCGTCGCAGGCACGGATGCTGGCAGCACTGTTGACCTCGCTGCCGGCAACACAGGATGAGATCCTGCAGGCTCTCACCTCCGGAACGGGCCGAACCAACGGGTAGAAACGGGGCAAATGGTCTCGATCAGGTATCTTCGCGGACAGTTCCCAATCAGGGGGTCCCAAAACTCATCAGTCGCCTTACTATTAATGGCACTGAAGGTACCCCTTACAAGGAGGTAAGAGATGTCGGGCTACTTTAAGCTGGTTGACGCCCACGACGGCGCATTCCGGATCAAGCTCATTTCAGGTGACGGCGCGCTCATGGCTGTTTCAGCCATGTTCCCGACCAAGGCGGCAGCCGTGGCGGGGATTGAGCAGTTACGCGAAATTGCGGGCACCGGCCCCGTGGTGGATCACAGCAAGGACGCCGACGTGATAGCTGACGCCAGCCGAAACCCCGGCAGGGCAAAGGCCTCCTAGGCCCCGCCACCCCGGCAACAACATAGTTGCGAGCCTTGCGTTCCCGGCCAGGGTGCCGGGAACGCAAGGCTTTCGCTATGCCTGATCCTCTTCGCCTTCGGCCGCGTTCTGGGAATGCTCCCGGCCAGCGTCAGGCTGGGTAGTCTGTTCACCCTCTGCGGGGCTTTCGTTGTGGGTACGGTCTTCGTCGTTTGGAGTGGTGCTCATGAGTGCCTCCAGTGGGGTTTGCCCATGCGTAGGTCGCAGCCGGCCGGTGCCGGCTCGTTGGCGGAACGGCCCATGTTGTCCCAGTTTAGGAAGCGCCGGGCCCGGGCGACAGGGGCCCGGGAGAGGAGCAGCATCTCCCGGACGGGTCTAGGCAGAATCAGCAGATGGCCGGTAGCGTGACCGGGATGCAGCCAACAGACGCAGATGTCATTGTGGTGGGGGCCGGGCTTGCGGGCCTGGTGGCGACCGCTGAACTTGTGGACGCCGGGCGCTCCGTTGTCCTGGTCGAGCAGGAAGGCGAGCAAAGCCTCGGGGGACAGGCCTGGTGGTCCTTTGGTGGCCTGTTTCTTGTGAATTCGCCCGAACAGCGCCGCCTCCGGGTCAAGGATTCGGTGGAGCTGGCCTGGCAGGACTGGCTCGGGACAGCTGGTTTCGACCGGGAGGAAGATTACTGGCCACGCAGGTGGGCAGAGGCTTACGTGCATTTCGCTGCCGGTGAGAAGCGCGCGTGGCTGCATCAGTTGGGGCACCGGATTTTCCCGGTGGTCGGATGGGCTGAACGCGGCGGCTATGGTGCCACCGGTCCGGGGAATTCAGTGCCGCGGTTCCACATCACCTGGGGCACCGGACCTGGAATTACCGCCCCGTTTGAAGCGAAGCTGCGCGAGGGCATTGACCGGGGACTGGTACGCCTGGCCTGCAACCACCGCATGGAGGGCCTGATCAGCGTTGGTGGGGAAGTCACCGGAGTGCGCGGCAGCGTGCTGGGCAGTACGACGACGCCGCGTGGCCAGACGGCAGCGCGCGGCACGGTGGGGGAGTTCGAGTTTTCGGCCGGCGCCGTCGTAGTGACCACCGGAGGTATTGGCGGTGACCATGAGTTGGTCCGCGCCGCCTGGCCGGAACGGATGGGCCTGCCGCCGGGACGGATGCTCAGCGGCGTGCCCGAACATGTGGACGGACGCGGGATCAAAGTGGTGCAGGCGGCGGGCGGGCGCGTTATCAACCCGGACCGGATGTGGCACTACGTTGAGGGCATCCGAAACTGGGACCCGGTCTGGCCGAACCACGGCATCCGGATCCTGCCGGGGCCTTCATCCATGTGGTTGGACGCAGCCGGCAACCGGCTGCCCGGTCCGCTGTTCCCGGGTTTCGATACGCTCGGGACGTTGGAGCACCTCCGGGGCACCGGGCATGACTACAGCTGGTTTGTGCTGAATAAGGCGATCATCCGGAAGGAATTCGCGCTCTCCGGGTCCGAGCAGAATCCGGATCTGACGGGTAAGTCGGTCCGGGACGTGCTCGGCCGGGCGAGCGCCGGAGTGCCCGGACCCGTGCAGAAGTTCCTGGACCACGGCGAGGATTTCCTCACGGCGGCCAGTGTGCCCGAACTGGTCGCGGCGATGAACGCACTGGCCAAAGCATCCACGGACGGCAATGCGCCGGTGCTGTCCGCCGATGCAGTGCTTGAACAGCTCCAGGCCCGCGACCGGGAGATCGCAAACCGGTTCAGTAAGGATGCCCAGGTCACCGCCATCCGCGGGGCCCGGTCCTATCTGGGTGACCGGCTGATCCGCACCGCTGCGCCCCGGCCGATCCTCGATCCGAAGGACGGCCCGCTGATCGCCGTCCGGCTGTCCGTCCTGACCCGCAAAACCCTCGGCGGCCTGGAAACCGACCTGGACTCACGGGTCCTGGACAGCAGCGGAGCGCCGGTTCCAGGGCTTTTCGCGGCCGGGGAGGCTGCCGGCTTCGGCGGCGGAGGGATGCACGGATACCGCTCCCTGGAGGGCACCTTCCTGGGCGGGTGCCTGTTCAGCGGACGTGCCGCGGGGCGGGCCGCAGCGCGCTGACTTTAAAGGCCCAGGGCCGGTGCCGCTGCTGCGGTACCGGCCCTGGGCCTTGGTGCGGGAGTTATTCCTGGGCTAGGCGCCCGGGTTGAACTTCCTGTACTGGCGGTGGGCCTTCGCGGCGTTGAAGTATTCGGTGGATGGCTTCATCCACAGCAGCACAACGGCGAGGACCGGGAGCAGGACGCCCAGGCCGGTGCTCACGGCCATCAGGCCGCCGGCGGTCAGGCCGGTGAGGTTGATCAGGCCCAGGGCGGCGAAGACGGTCGCCACAATTCGTGCCCAGTTGTGGCCCTTGCGGATGAACAGGGCTACGAGGAGCGCGATGGCAAGGCTCATCACGGCGAAGAAAATGGTCGTCATCGTCGCGAAGGCGATGACCATGTCAGCTTCGTCGGGCGCCATTCCCGTAAGCCCGACGGAATCCTGATAGGCACTGGAGTTCATCCAGGCAATACTCAACGGGATGCTGAGGACGCTGAGGGCAGCTGCCGCGATCAGCAGCCAGAAGCCCAGGTCCACCTGCTTCGGGCGGACCGGAACCGGTGGCGCTGCTGCCGGTGCCTGGTTACTCGCATAGGCGTTGTAGCTGTAGTTATTGGCCGGAGGCACTTGCTCGGACATGGTTCCCCTCAGAGTGTCTGCGATGCGGTGCGAGCCGGCGGCTGCAGGAGCCGCCGACGCATGATGAGAGCCAGCCTAGTCAACTTCCGCAACTTAAACCTCCCCTGTAAGGCGGATATTTACCTGCTTTTCGAGGGGTTCTACGCCCTTTTCCGCGGCTCACCTGCTCCGTGGGGACTACGCCCGGGAACCGCGGCTCATCTTCAGTGTGGGGGACTAAAGGGCGGGCGACCATTCAGTTGAGTTCAGCGGAAGCTACGACCGGGAACGTGGGAGTGGTGGAGCCGCCGGCTGGTTCCACTGTCAGGGCTACTGCTCCGGCCCCGTCCAGATCCCCTTCCAACCAGATCCGGACTTCTCCGCCCGAAAAGTGCACGTCCGGGATCGGGGTGCCATCCTCGAGCAGCCACAACTGGTATTCCTGGCCCTCACCGGGTGCGGGCAGATCACCGGCAATGAACAGGGCGGCGTCCTGCTCCTGCGAGTGCACCAGGGCGGCAGGCTGGCCATTGACGTCGATGGGCCGAACGGCGACGTCGGCGGCGGACAACAATTGGTTCTCCCGGCTTTGTTCCTGCCCGGCGAGTTGCTGCTGCTCCCGTTGTTCCGACTGCACACCCAGGCTCCATCCGGTGAGGGCGATCGCCGGCGCCAGAACTGCGGCCGCGGCGATGGAAAGCAACCGACGCCGCCGGCGTCGTCGGCGGTCCTCCAGCGAGACGACGACGGCGGTATCCACCTGGTGGTCCGCCGGTCCTGACCCGGAGGGTGTTCCTCCGTCGGACGCCGGTCCTCCGTCGGACAGGCGGCCCTGGCGGGTGCCGTGAATGGCGGAGAGCACTGATGCGCGCAAAGCCGGCGGTGGTTCCTGGGCCACTCCGGCAGCCAGCTGCCCAACAACGTCCTCGTAGCCGGCGATCTCCGCCTGGCACTGAGGACAACCAGCCAGATGCTGCTCAAACTCGGCCCGCTCTGCCGGTTCCAGTGCGTCTAAGGCGTACAAGGGTGCCAGATCGTGCAGCACGGTTGCGGGGTGCTTCTGGTGATTGTTCACAGCTGTCCCCCCAAGGCTGCCTTGAGGTTTTTCAACCCGTCGCGAATCCGGGCTTTTGCCGTGCCCACCGGAATTTCAAGGTGCAGCGCAACCTCCTGGTAGGTGCATCCCTTGTAATAGGCCAAGGCTACGGCTTCACGCTGGAGCGGAGTGAGCGTGCTCAGGCCGGCACGAACCTCTTGGACGTCCATGGTCTGCTCTACCTCCTGCCAGGTGTGGTCGGACGGCGATGCCGTCCGTCGATTTTCATACGTCTGTTCCCGGTCCCGTTCACGCACCACCTGACGAACCCGGTCCACGGCCCGCCGGTGGGCCATGGTGCATAACCATCCCAGCACGGTTCCGCGCGATGGGGTGAAGCGCGCCGCTTGTTCCCAGGCCATCAGATAGACCTCCTGGACCACTTCGGCGGCGAGCTCCGGTGACCGCGTGACCCGCACTGCCAAGCCGTAGACCTTGGATGACGTGGCATCGTAGAGCGCCGCAAAAGCGGCTTCGTCGCCGTGTTCGCTGCGGCGGACCAACTCCGCGAGGTCATTCCCCAGCGTATCGGCGGGTGCACCGTGCGGGTCCCCCTGCCCTGTTCCCGAGTCAGTCATGCGCTCCCACTGCTCATCCCTTCGGCGACGGAACCCCGTCCAGGACTTTGACCGAGGGGCTTTGCATGTGAACTCTGCCATATTTCCCCGTCTCCCTCATACTTCCTATTCGCTGCCGGCCGCGCTGAGGATGGGAGGAATTCCCGGAAATCTTTTTTCGGCTATGCACCCATCCGCATGCTGCCCGGCTCCGAACTGTGGTTGTACACACACCGATGTGCACACTCGCCATAACGAAGGAATCCGATCATGAATACGAAGATGCGACTGCTCGCCGTTCCGACCCTGGCCTTGGGCGCCTTGGCGCTCTCTGCGGCGCCGGGGATGGCCCACGGGCCGGACTCCTGGTCCGGACAGGCCACCTTGAACACCATGAACAACTCGGGCACCAGCGGCCAGGCCATGGTTGAGGTCCACGGCACCGAAGCGAAGGTCACCGTGAACGTCTCCGGCGCAGCCGAGACCTTTATGGATGGGCCTTTCCCGCACGCCCAGCACATCCACATCGCTGCACAGGGCGTCTGCCCGGGGCCGGATGCGGACACCGATGGCGACGGGGTCGTCAACACCACCGAAGGCCACCCCTTCTACGGGCATATTGGCACCTCCCTCACCACCGAGGGCGACACCAGTGCGGATTCCGGCCTGGCAGTGGAGCGGTTCCCGGGTGGATCTGCCTACTCCTATGAGCGGACGTTCGAGCTCAATGCCGAGACAGCCGCATCACTCGAAAGTGGAAAAGCAGTGATTGTGGTCCATGGTGTGGATCCCACGCTGATGCCTGAGGCTGCGGCGGCGAAGATGTCTGACCTGGATCCGTCGCTGCCCGCGGCCGCTACCTTGCCGGCAGCCTGCGGGACCGTGACCACGTCGCAGATGGGTGCGATGCCCAACGGCGGGGCTGACACAG
This sequence comes from Arthrobacter sp., assembly GCF_031988865.1. Classification (NCBI taxonomy): domain Bacteria; kingdom Bacillati; phylum Actinomycetota; class Actinomycetes; order Micrococcales; family Micrococcaceae; genus Arthrobacter; species Arthrobacter sp. The sequence goes on along the minus strand of NZ_DALZXY010000086.1, from coordinate 2,748 downwards.
GAGCAGAGGTCGGAACCGGCAGCAGCGCTGCCACCGGCATGACCATTGCCGCTGCAGGTGTGGGTGTTGGCGGACTGGCCCTGACCGGCCTGATGGTGGCTCGCCGCAGGGCCCGCGGCTGAAGCGCCGTTCGCTGCTTTCGGCTGATCTGAGGCCCAGATTCCCATGACAGCATCCCAACACGGCCGCCGCGCAGGTCTTGTCACCTGCGCGGCGGCCCTCCTGCTCCTGCTCGGTGGGTGCGCCGGCTCCGGCGACGATGCCGGCAGCTCCCCACCTCCCGCAGCAGTTTCGAGTCCGGCTGCCCCTCCGGCCGCTACGACCGCTGCCCCACAGGAGAACGCCGCCGCGCCGGTCTCCGCCCCGGTGTCACTGGCAATCCCTGCCACCGGAACCAACAGTGAGCTGCTGCACCTTGGGCTCCGGGAGGACGGTTCCCTTGAAGTCCCGCCCGACGGACCAGGGGCTCCGGCCAGCTGGTACTCCGGCTCGCCGGCTCCGGGGCAGCTGGGGCCGGCCGTCCTGCTCGGCCATGTCAACGCGACAGACGGCGGCCCGGGTGTCTTCGCGGACCTGAGGTCGCTGAAGCCGGGTGACCTGATCGAGGTTGCCCGGGAAGACGGATCCACGGGGAGGTTCGTTGTCGACCGCGGGGAACAATACGGGAAGGATGCCTTTCCCACACTGGAGGTTTATGGGAACACCCAGGCCGCGGAGCTGCGGCTCATCACCTGTGACGGTTACGACCCCGCGACAGGTAACTTCGACGACAACTACGTTGTCTATGCGACGCTGAAGGGCTAGTTCCGGTCCAGCCGGTGCCGCAGCCCCAACCGGACCGAGGACCATTCGCCCTCCAGGATCGAGAACACGACGACGTCGCGGCGGGAACCGTCAACCCACAGCTCGTTGCTGCGCAGCACCCCGTCCTGCTTGGCGCCCAGCCGGGCAATGGCCGCCCGTGAGGCGTGGTTATGCCAATGCGTGCGGAACTCGACGGCGATGCACTCCAGGTCCTCGAACGCGCGGGTGAGCAGCAGGTATTTGGCTTCGGCGTTGACGGCGGTGCGCTGGGCGCTCTCCGCCAGCCAGGTGGAGCCGATTTCCACCCGCCGGTGTTCGGCCTTGATGTTCATGTAGGTGGTCATGCCGCACACCATTCCGGTATCCAGCCGGCGGATCACCCAGGGTGCCATGCTGCCGGCCGCCTGCAGGGCCAGGCGGGAATCCACTTCGGCTGCCATTGCCGCCGGGGTGGGGATTCGGGTGTACCAGAGCTTCCAGAGTTCCCCGTCCTCCACGGCATCGATGAGTTCCGGCACATGTTCACGGCTCAGTGGTTCCAGGCGGACAGTGCTGCCCTCCAATGGAACGGGCGTGGCGAAATCTTGGTGGGAAGCGGTCATAGGCCAATCCTAGGGCGGGAATAACCAGGCACCCCGCAGGGTTCCCCAAGTAGATGCAATAACATCTACAGGTTGAATCTAGGAAAGGGGCCGTCATGGCCGAACGCAGGATCGTAGCTCTCTCCGCCGGACTGGGCACGCCTTCCTCTAGCCGCATGCTGGCTGACCAGCTGGGTGCGGCCGCCCAGGAACGGCTGCGGGAGCTGGGGCACGAGTCCTCCGTGACCACTTACGAGTTGCGGGAATACGCCGTCGACATCGCCAACGCCATGGTCTCCGGTTACGCGCCGCCGAACCTGGAGGCGCTCATCAATGAGGTGATCGACGCCGACGCGCTGATCGCGGTTACCCCCGTGTTCACTGCCTCGATGAGCGGCCTGTTCAAGTCCTTCTTCGACGTGATCGACAAGGATGCACTGGATGGCAAGCCCGTAATGGTGGGTGCCACCGGAGGCAGCGCCCGGCATTCCATGGTCCTGGACTTCGCCCTGCGTCCGATGTTCAGCTACCTGCGTGCCCGCATCGCTCCGACGGCCGTGTACGCGGCTCCGGATGACTGGGGTGCGGGAACCGACGGTACGGGGAGCCTGGACAGCCGCGTCCGGCGCGCCGGCGTCGAACTCGTGGCCCTGCTCGGTGATGCTCCGGCACCTGCGCCCCGGCAGGATCCGAAGGAATCCCTCCCGTTCGAACAGCTGCTGGCCCAGATACAGGGGCGCCCGGCGTAGGCGAACTGGCCCCGGAGAGGGTTCCGCTAGGCGCCGGAGCGTTCCACCAGCGCAAGCACGCGCGCCGGGCTGGCCGTCCCGCCGACGATTTTCGGCGGCGATACGACGATCAGGGCAGTCCGCCGCCGACCACGCTCAGCCCATCCGCGGCGAGCCGCTGATCCCCGCTCAGCCCACGGTGCGCGCCACGGCCTCGACAACGCCCGGCACCTCGGAGCGCACGGCCGCGGCCGTGGGCTCGTCCGCGATCGTGGCGGCGGCATCCTGGGCCTCGCAGCGGGCGCGGTACGCCCTCACCTCGGCGTCGCGGCGAGCCTGGTCCCAGCCCAGCGCTTCGGCGGCCAGATCGGCAATTTCTTCGACGGCGTCCAGACCGTGGTTCGGGGCCTCCCAAGTGAGGCGGGTGCGCACGTCGAACAGGTCTTCCAGATGCAGGGCGCCCTCATGGGTGCAGCCATGAGCGATCTCCGCACGCAAATAGGCCGGGGCACCCTGCAGCGGGACGGCCAGCTCGGGCCGCTCGTCCACGAGTCCGGTGATCTCGGTGATGGCCGAGCCGTAGCGGTCCAGCATCCGGATCACCTGCTGTTCGGTCCAGCCGTACTTCGCTCCCA
>NZ_DALZXY010000085.1:0-14883 GCF_031988865.1 Arthrobacter sp. | reverse complement strand
CGGTAGGTGCGCAGGTCTGGCGGGATCACGGCCTTGCCGGCTCGGTAGGTGCGCAGCTCTGGCGGGATGATCGGCGGCGACGTCACCATACCTGCGCACCCGGGGCGGGGTCGGCAGGGGAGGCCGCCGGAGCTGCACACTCGCCGGAGCGGCGCACCAGAGGGTGCGGACAGGGAGGCCAGAGCCAGTTGGGGCGTTGGCCTGGCCGACTTGTCCGCCCTCAGCAGTAACCGCGGTAAGCAGAGGGGCGCAGCGGGTACGCTGGAAAGACCTACCCGGGGTTGATTTCCAACTTCGGGTTCTTGTGTTGCCCTGCACTGAAGGAGAACGCCCCGTGAGCCTGAACGGACTGCGCGCAGCCCTGTCCGAGGACCCGTCCTACGCACGCCTTCGAGCCCATGCGGCGCGGCCGCCGGCACAGCGCAGCCAGGACCTGGAAATCGGAGCTCCGCAGGGCATGCGGGCCGCCCTGCTGGCCGAAATGGTGGATGGCCTGGCCTCCCGCTCCGACGGCGAAGGCGCCTCCAGCGCGCACGGCGACGGCGAGCCGCCCGTGGTCCTGGCCGTGACCGCTACCGGACGCGAAGCCGAAGACCTTGCGGCCGCCCTGCGCAGTTACCTTCCGCTGGCCGGTATCGAGGAGTTCCCCAGCTGGGAGACCCTTCCGCACGAGCGGCTCTCGCCGCGGTCCGACACCGTGGGGCGCCGGCTTTCCGTCCTTCGCCGGCTCGCCCATCCGGGCAACGACCCGGTGCAGGTCATCGTGGCGCCGGTCCGTGCCGTGGTGCAGCCGCTGGTCAAAGGCCTCGGGGACCTGGAACCGGTGTCCCTGGCTGTTGGGGATGAGCGGCCGTTCGATTCAGTGGTCAAGGCCCTCGCCGACGCCGCCTACTCCCGCGTGGACATGGTCTCCCACCGTGGCGAGTTCGCGGTCCGCGGCGGCATCCTGGACGTCTTCCCGCCAACCGAGGACCATCCGATCCGCATCGACTTCTTCGGCGACGAGGTGGAATCGATGCGCTGGTTCGCCGTCGCCGACCAGCGCACGCTCACGGGCGAGGGCGTTCTCCATCCCAAGGAGCTTTACGCGCCGCCGTGCCGCGAGCTGCTGATCACGCCGTCGGTCATGAGCCGGGCCGCGAAGCTCAAGGACCAGATGCCCGCCGCCGCGGACATGCTGGAGAAGCTGGCCGGGGGCATCGCCGTCGAAGGCATGGAATCCCTGGCCCCCGTGCTGGTGGATGAGATGGTGCCGCTGATGGCCCAGCTGCCTCCGGGCTCCATCTCCGTGGTGATTGAACCGGAGAAGGTGCGTGCCCGGGCCCACGATCTGGAGTCCACCAACGAAGAGTTCCTGGCTGCGGCGTGGGCGACGGCGTCCGACGGCGGTGCGGCACCGGTGGACCTGTCCGCCGGGCTCAGCGCGGATCTGGAAGCCGCCAGCTTCCGGTCGCTGACCGACACCCGGAGCGCTGCCCTGCAGAACGACGTGGCCTGGTGGGCGATCACGTCCTTTAACCCGGACGAAGAAACCGTCCTGGACATCGACACCCTGACCATCAACGCGCGGGAGCCGCGCGGGTACAAGGGCGACGTCGCCGAGATGATGGACTTCATCGGTTCGCGGGTGCGCGATCAGTGGCGCATCGTGGTGGTAACCGAAGGCCCCGGCCCCGCCTCCCGCCTCGCGGAACTCTTCGCCGACAATGACATCCCGGCCTCCCGGGTGGAATCGCTGGACCGCGAACCACAGCCCGGCATCATCGAAATCACCACAGCCAGCGCCGGCCGCGGCTTCGTCTTCGACAACCTCAAGACAGGCCTGCTGACTGAAGCGGACCTGCTGGGGCGGGCCAGCGCCTACTCCACCAAGGACATGCGCAAGATGCCCTCCCGCCGGCGGAACGCCGTCGACCCCCTGCAGCTGCAGGAAGGCGACTTCGTGGTGCACGAGCAGCACGGTGTTGGGCGTTTCATCGAGCTGCTGCAGCGCGCCACGGGTGCCGGTGTGAACAAGACTGTCCGGGAATACCTGGTGCTGGAATACGCGCCGGCCAAGCGTGGGGCGCCGGGGGACCGGCTGTTCGTTCCGACCGACCAGCTTGACCAGATCACCCGCTACGTGGGCGGAGAAACTCCGGTGCTGTCCAAGATGGGCGGCTCCGACTGGGCGAAAACCAAGAGCCGCGCCCGCAAGGCCGTCAAGGAGATCGCCGGGGAACTGATCCGGCTCTACTCCGCCCGAATGGCCTCCCGCGGCCACGCCTTCGGCCAGGACACGCCGTGGCAGCGTGAACTCGAAGAAGCCTTCCCCTACATCGAAACCCCGGACCAGCTGACGACCATCAACGAGGTCAAGGCGGACATGGAACGGGAGATTCCCATGGACCGCCTGGTCTCCGGCGACGTCGGCTACGGCAAAACCGAGATCGCGGTGCGGGCCGCGTTCAAGGCCGTGCAGGACGGCAAGCAGGTGGCCGTACTCGTGCCCACCACGCTGCTGGCCCAGCAGCACATGGAGACCTTCAGCGAACGGTTCTCCGGGTTCCCGGTCCGGGTGGCGGCCCTGTCCCGGTTCCAGACCGCCAAGCAGGCCAAGGAAGTCATCGAGGGGGTCCGGATGGGCACCGTTGATGTGATCATCGGGACCCACCGCCTGCTCTCACCGGAGGTGCAGTTCAAGGACCTCGGGCTGGTGATCGTGGACGAGGAGCAGCGCTTCGGCGTCGAACACAAGGAAGCGCTGAAGAAGATGCGCACCAACGTCGACGTGCTGGCAATGAGCGCGACGCCGATCCCGCGGACCCTGGAGATGTCGCTGACCGGCATCCGGGAAACCTCCACCCTGGCGACGCCGCCGGAAGAGCGGCACCCCGTGCTGACCTACGTCGGCCCGTACACGGACAAGCAGGCCTCGGCCGCCATCCGGCGCGAGCTGATGCGCGAGGGGCAGGTGTTCTTCGTACACAACCGGGTCTCCTCCATCGACCGGACCGCTGCCCACCTGCAGGAGCTGATCCCGGAAGCCAGGATCGCCGTCGCGCACGGCCAGATGAGCGAAGCGAAGCTCGAGCAGATCATTGTGGACTTCTGGGAAAAGCGTTTTGATGTGCTGGTCTGCACCACCATTATCGAAACCGGCCTGGATATTTCGAACGCCAACACACTGATCGTGGACCGGGCTGACCACTTCGGCCTCTCCCAGCTGCACCAGCTGCGCGGCCGTGTGGGCCGCGGACGGGAGCGGGCCTACGCCTACTTCCTGTACCCGGCGGAAAAGCCGCTGGGCGAAGTGGCGCTGGAGCGGCTCAAGGCCGTGGCGGCACACAACGAACTCGGGGCCGGTATGCAGCTGGCCATGAAGGACCTGGAAATCCGCGGCGCCGGAAACCTGCTCGGCGGGGAACAGTCCGGCCACATTGCCGGCGTCGGGTTCGACCTCTACATCCGCCTGGTGGGTGAGGCGGTTGCCGACTTCCGCGGCGAGGCCGAGGAAAAGGCCGCCGAAATGAAGATCGAGCTGCCGGTCAACGCGCACCTGCCGCACGACTACGTGCCGGGGGAGCGGCTGCGGCTGGAGGCCTACCGCAAGCTGGCCTCGGCGCTGACGAATGAGGCGATCGACGAGGTGCTTGCCGAGCTGGTGGACCGGTATGGCGAGCCGCCCTCCACCGTGAAGAACCTGATCGACGTCGCCCGTTTCCGGGTTGATGCCCGCGAGGCAGGGCTCACCGACGTCGCGCTGCAGGGGAACTTCATCCGTTTCTCCCCGGGTGCCCTGCCCGAGTCCAAGGTGATGCGCCTGCAGCGTATGTACCCCGGAGCGCAGGTGAAACCGGCACTGAACGCGGTGCTCATCCCCAAGCCCAAGACGGCCCAGTTCGGCGGACGGGACCTGCAGGACGCCGAGATCCTGGAATGGGCCCATAAGGTCCTGGACACGATCTTCAAGGAGTAGCGGCGCAGCGCTAGGAGTCGAATCCCATGCCGACGGCGTCCATCAGCCGGAGCCACGGACCCCGGCGGCCCTCCCGGCGGTCGGCACGGACCATGGCGGCAGTGGTGATTTTAACGCCGATCCAGGCAACGGGCTCGGGTGGAAACGGCAGCGGCAGCCTGCGGACCAGTTCCAGTCTGGTGCGCTGGGTGCTTTTCCCCGAGAGCAGGTCCAGCAGCACATTCGCTCCGAACCGGCTGGCGCCGACCCCGAGCCCGGTGAATCCGGCAGCGTAGGCCACCCGGCCGCCGTAAGCCTTCATAAAGAACGAGAAAAAGCGGCTGCAGGTGTCGATTGCGCCGCCCCACTTGTGCGTGAACCGGACGCCTTCAAGCTGCGGGAACGTCAGCAGGAAATGCGCGGCCAGGCGCCGGAAGGTCTCCTCGTTCTGGTCATGCTCCGCTTTGACGGTACGCCCGTAGTGGTAGAGGGCGTCGTAGCCGCCGAACAGGATCCGGTTGTCCTCAGTCAGGCGGTAGTAGTGAAAGCGGTTGGAGACGTCGTCGAGCCCCTGGCGGCGCGTCCAGCCGATGGACTCCAGCTGGGCACCGGTCAGCGGTTCGGTCATCAGCGCGTAGTCGTAGACCGGCACGGTGTGCAGCCGGGCGCGGCGCAGCAGCGACGGGAACACATTCGTGGCCAGGGCCACGCGGCCCGCCGCCACCGTGCCCCCGCGGGTGGTTACCACCACCGGGCCCCTGGCCCGGGAAAGCGAGACCACCGGCGAGTTCTCGAAAATCTGCACCCCCAGCTCCAGGCAGGCCCGCTTCAGCCCCCACGCCAGGCGCGCAGGATCCACGAGGGCGCTGCCTTTCCGGTTCCACAGCCCGGCGAGGTACAGCGGCGAGTGGACCTCTTCCTGGACTTTCTCCCGGTCGAAGAACTCTTCCCCGGATTCCTCCGCTTCCTGCCGCAGCCACTGAACCTGGTGCGGTTCAGTGGCCAGAGCCAGGGTTCCGTTCCATTCGAAACCGCAGTCGATCCCGTACCGTTCGATCGCGGCTGCAAACTCGGCCAGGTTCTCCTCACCGAGTTCCTTGAGCAGGTCCACTTCCTGGGGCAGGTGTTTTACACCGTTGCTGTAGCCATGGGTCAGGCTCGCGGAGACGAACCCACCGTTGCGTCCCGAGGCGGCCCAGCCCACTTCGCGTCCCTCCAGCAGCACCACGGAGGCCGAGGGATCACGCTCCTTGGCCATCAGGGCCGTCCACAACCCGGTGTAGCCGCCGCCGACCACCACCAGGTCCGCGGCGATTCCTGCGTCCAGGGGAGGAAGCGGTGCCGGGCGCTCCGGCCGGTCCAGCCAATAGGGCGCAGGCACTGCCCCGGAAAGGGCGCTGGTGATCGTGCGGGCCGGGACCTTTTCCTCGGCGAGGTCGTAGGCGGTGGGTGTGGTGGTGGTGCGGGGCACGGTATCTGCTTTCGATCGGGGGTGGGTTAGCGGCAGGAGCCCGGCCGGGATCAGGCGGGACGGTAGCCGGTGGTCTCCGGCGGAACCGAGTGCCGGATCATCAGGTGCCTGGTCACGGAGTAATCCAGCAGCGGTTCCATGCTCATGTCCTTGCCGAACCCTGACCCCTTCACCCCGCCGTGGGGAGCCTCCGAGGCCAGCGGCAGATGGTCGTTGATCCAGGTCACGCCCACGTCGAGCCGGTGGCTGACCCGGATGGCGCGTCCGACGTCGGAGGTCCAGACGGAGGACGCCAGACCATAGGCATTGTCGTTGGCCAGGGCGACGGCGTCGTCCTCCCCGTCGAAAGGCAGCGCGACGAGCACCGGGCCGAAGACCTCGCCCTGCACCAGCTCCGAGGACTGCGCAGCACCCACCACGAGGGTGGGCGGGAAGTAGAATCCCGGGCCCTCCAGCGCATAGCCGCCTTCCAGTACTTCGGCGCCGCCCTGCACGGCACGCGTCACGAACCCGGAGACCTTCTCCCGGTGCGCAGCCGAAATGAGGGGGCCGATGTGCGTCTTGGGATCGTGCGGGTCACCGATCACGATTCCCTTCAGCTCGGCGCGCAGGGCGGAGACGGCGTCATCGAAGATGCTCCGTTCGATGTAGACCCGGGTGGCTGCCGTGCAGTCCTGGCCCGTGTTGTAGGTTCCGCCCAAGGCCACCGCGCGGGCCATCTGGGCGATGTCCGCGTCGGCGAACACCAAGGCCGGGGCCTTGCCGCCCAGCTCAAGGTGGACGCGCTTGATGTCCTTGACCGCTCCCTGCATCACAGCCCTGCCGGTGGCCGTGGAGCCGGTCACGCTGACCATGTCCACCCCGCGGTGCGATGCCAGAGCGGAACCGATGTCCCCGCCGCCGGTAACCACGTTCAGCACGCCCTCGGGCAGTCCGGCGCCGGCGGCAAGTTCGGCCAGCCGCAGCGTGGATCCCGGGGTCAGCGGAGCCGGCTTAAGCACCACCGTGTTCCCTGCGGCCAGGGCCGGGCCGGCTTTCCACAGCGCCATGATGAGCGGGAAGTTCCAAGGGGTGATGCCCGCAACGACCCCGACCGGCCGGCGAACCATCATGGAGGTATAGCCGTCGGAAAATACGCCGGCGCCGGTGCCGTCCACGGACCGGGCAGCCCCGGCGAAGAAGCGCAGGTTATCCGCGCCGAAGGGGATCTCGCCGTCGAGCACGGTGGTCCAGGGCTTGCCGCCCTCACTGACTTCCAGTTCGGTGAGGGTGTGGGCGTCCGCTTCGAGCGCATCGGCGAGCTTCAGCAGCACTCTGGCCCGCTGTCCGGGTGTCTGGCCCGCCCAGCCGGGGGCCGCTGCCCGGGCGGATGCGACGGCGGCGTCGACGTCGGCGGCAGTGGAGGAGGAGAGGGTGCCGGCAACCGTTCCCGTAGCGGGATTAACGAGTTCCTGGACCTCGCCGGAGGAGGGGCGGTAGCTGTTGGAAATGAATGTTCCGGATGACATGGTGGTTCGTCCTAGCCTTATTTTGCGGTAACGGGGTTGTGAAGTTCGTGGGCGGCCGCCACACTCTCCAGCGCGGAGGCCGCGGCGGACAGACCGTCAGAAGCCCGGATGCGTTCTCCGGCAGCCGCGCAGCGTGAGCGCAGGTCCGCATCGGCGAGCAGGTCCGAGATGGCACCGAGGAGCTCTTCGGGTGTGCAGCCGTAGCTGTCCAGGCGCCGGCCATAGCCTGCTTCGTGGACGCGCTGGGCGTTGTCGTACTGGTCCCAGAACAGCGGGAGCAGGATCATGGGTTTGCCGAAGTGCAGTGACTCGGTGGTGGTGTTGTTCCCGCCATGGGTGATGACCAGGTCCACCAGCGGGATGATGCGGGTCTGCGGCAGGAACTCCGCGCCCCACATGTTCGCTGCGAGGTGGATCTCCTCGTGCAGGGGGCCCTTGGAAACAATGAAGTTGTACTCGCCGGCGGTGCCGAGGATGTCCACCGTGCGCTGCATAAGTTCGACGTCGGCGCCGCCCAGGGAGCCGAGGCTGAAGTAGATGAGCGGTTTAATTCCGTCCAGGAAGTGCTCGGGCAGGTCGGCCGCGGCCTCGGTTTCCCGAACGGCGGAATCCACCCGGGTCCAGTCCGCGCCCAGCGGACGGCGGGCCGTGTAATCGAGCTCCTCCGGGTACACGTAGATGTTGTGGACCCCGCTGTGAATGAACTCCAGGTGCGGAAGCGCCGGGGCGCCCTGGGCCGTCACCCAGGCGTTGAAGTCCTCCCACAGGTCCTTGTGCGTGCGCTCATATTCGGCGCGGTACTCGCCCCACCCGCTGGCGTCGTCCTCCCCGAGGCCCGAGTAGGCGGGAGCAATGCCAGCCCCCGGGATTTCCAGCGGGTTGCAGGAGACAATCCGAACGAAGGGTGCCCCGGCCGTCACGAGTGCCGGGAAAGCCACGACATTGTCTTCGATGATCACGTCGGGATTTACTTCAGCTATTATTTTGCGCAATTCAGGCTCGCAGTATTTGGCGCCTTCAATAGCGCCTTCCCAGATTGGGCGGATTACCGTTTCGGCCTGCATAAGCGTGGATTTACGGAATTCCGGCGAGATTGCCTTGATATATTCTTTCCAGAAATCTCCGGCCTCTTGGTTTCCTTCGGGCGGCGGGGCGAAGTCCACGAGCGCTTCCTCGAACCCCAGCGGCGCCAGCTTCCCGCGCCACGATGCCTCCGACGCGAAGACAACGCGGTGACCGCGCTTCAGCAGTTCGTTCCCGATTCCGATGCAGTTATTGGTCGGCCCGTAGGCACTTTCCGGCATGAAAAGAAAAGTATGTGAATTTGTCAATGCTCTCTCCTGGTGTCCGTAAGTGATGAGAATTAGTTTCTGGGAAATGCTGCTAAATCATCGGAAATGTCATATTGTGGTGTACCTGATCCAATTGGAGGAAGGCCCGCAGATGGCACGCCCGAAGAACCAGGCCGCACGGCGCAATGAGATTGTTGCCGCCGCCCAGCGCGCGGTCGCCAGGTACGGGCCCGACGGTGCACGGTTGAACCGTGTGGCGGACGAAGCGGGCCTGACCAGCGGCGCGGTGCTGTACTACTACCCGAACCTTGAAGACCTTCTGCTCGAGGCGAACCGGGAAGCCATGGAACGGTTCTACGAACAGCGCGTACGGATGCTCGGGTCCCTGCGTGATGACCCGGCGGTGCGGCTTATGGCGCTGATCCGTTCCGGTCTTCCTTCCGGCTCCGACGATGCGCAGGTGGCCATGCTTTGCGCGCTGGGCGGTTCCGCCGGCAACAACCCGGTCACCGCGGCACTGCTGACCTCGCTGTACGAACGGCAGGTGGGGATGTACCAGGTGGTGTTGGAGCAAGGCGCCGCCCGCGGCGTGTTCACCCTGGCGCAGGACCCGCTGACGGTTGCGCGGAACCTCGTGGCGCTCGAAGACGCCTACGGTTACCGGATTATTGCCGGCCACCCCAGCATCGACGGCGAAGCGGCGGCCGGCCTGATCGCCGATTACGCGCGGATAGCGACTGGTCACGCGCTCACCGGTTCCTGAGCTGCCGGGGCGGCATCCCGGTCATCGGCGACTGCCACCGTGCGGGCGGGGTCCACGATCAGCCCTACCTCCGCACCGCGCTCCGGGACCTGGACGGCGCGCATGGTGCAGATGAAGGGTTTGGGTACGCCCGAAACCTGAATGGCCACCGTTGAGGTTCCGCCGAGGAAGAAAGTGTCCACCACGGTTCCGTCCAGGGTGCCTGCTCCCGGAGCAGCAAGGAGAACGTCCTCGGGGCGGATGACGGCGGTCGCGGCAATCCCGGCAGAGAGTCCGTGGTCCACGGCGAGGACAAGTCCGGAGTTGAGCTGGATACCGCCGGCCACTGCCGTGCCGTCCAGCATGTTCGCCGAGCCGATGAAGTCCGCGACGAAGCGGCTCCGCGGCGCCGAATAGAGGCCCACCGGGGTATCGACCTGCTCCAGCCTGCCGGCGTTCAGCACCGCAACCCGGTCAGCCATGGACATGGCTTCTTCCTGGTCATGGGTGACGACGACGAACGTCATGCCGACTTCGTGCTGCAGGCGCTTGAGCTCCAGCTGCATTTCGGAACGGACCTTCCGGTCCAGAGCCGAGAGCGGTTCGTCAAGGAGCAGCAGGCGCGGACGTTTGACGATCGCCCGGGCCAGGGCGACCCGCTGCCGCTGCCCGCCGGAAAGCTGTCCGGGGCGGCGCTTGGCGAAGCCGGTCAGTCCGATGGTCTCCAGCACTTCCCCGACCCGCCGGCGCACCTCGGCCTTGGCCAAGCCTTCAGCCTCCAGTCCGTAGGCGACGTTCTTCTCGACGCTCAGATGCGGGAACAGTGCGTAGGACTGGAACATCATGTTCACCGGCCGGCGGTGGGCCGGCAGCCTGGTCAAGGGAGCGCCGTCGAGCAGGATCTCGCCTTCGGTGGGCGTTTCAAAACCGGCGATGGCGCGCAGCAGGGTGCTCTTGCCGCACCCCGAGGGGCCCAGCAGGGCAAAGAACTCGTTCTCTGCGATATCCAGGTCGATTCCGTGCAGGGCCTGGACGGAACCGTAGCTGTGGTTCAGGCCGCTGAGCCGGAGCAGGGGAGCGGAGGCAGGGGTGCTGGTCATAGTGAATCCGCAATCTTGGTTAGGCGCTGCGTACCCAGGACCGCCAGGACGGTCAGGCCCAGCAGCATGGTGGCAAGGGCATTGATTTCCGGTGAGACGCCGAAACGCACCATCGAATAGATGTTGATGGGAAGGGTGGAGACGGTTGGGCTGGTGGTGAAGAACGCAATCACAAACTCATCCAGCGACAGCGTGAAGGACAGTAGGGCTCCGGAAATGATCGCGGGGGCAAGCTGGGGGACCGTGACCTTCAGCAGGGTCCGGCCTGGGGAGGCGCCGAGGTCGCGGGAGGCTTCCTCCAGGCTCGGGTCCACCTGCGCCAGCCGGGCCAGCACAATGGCCGTCACGAACGCCATGGCGAAAACGGTGTGGGCGAGGATGACCGAAAGCAGCCCCAGCGTGAAATTCAGCAGGGTGAACAGGCTCAGCAGCCCAATGGCGAGCAGCAGGTCCGGGAGCATCGCCGGGGCGATGGCGATCGCCCGGATCAGCCCGCCCTTGGTGTGCCGGTGGATGCCGACGGCGGTGAGCGTGCCCAGCGCCGTCGCCAGCACCGCGGCGGCCGCCGCGACAATCAGCGTGTTCCCCAGCGCCGCGAGGATGTCCGGGCTGCGGAAGACCTCCGCATACCACTGCAGCGAGAATCCAGACCAGACGAAGAGGTTCGATGACGCGTTGAAGGACATCGCGACCACCACGAGGATCGGGATGTAGAGGAACGCGATCGCACCCCAGAAAGACAGGCGCAGGTGCAGGCCGGAGCGCGCCGGGCCTTCCCTCCGGGGACCGGCACTATTCCGGCGGAGCCGGGCCGGGCGCGCGGTAGGAGCGCTCATGCCTTTACCTTCCTTTGGGGCTTGTCGGGCTTTCCTTCGCTGACGGCACGTGAGGCCCGCTGCTGCAGGACCAGCAGGAGCACCAGGAAGAGCGTCATGACCAGGGCCAGGGCCGCGCCGAAGGGCCAGTCGCGTGCCTTGAGGAACTGGTCGCGGATCAGGTTGCCGATCAGGACGGTCTTACCGCCGCCGATCAGCTCGGGAATGATGAAGTTGCCCATCGAGGGGACGAACACGAAGATGCAGCCGGTCAGCGCTCCCGGTACGGAGAGCGGAAGCGTGATGGTCCGGAACACCCGGAAGGGGGAGGAGCCCAGGTTCACGGCCGCCTCGGTCAGCTGCGGGTCGTGGGAAGCGAGGGAGGCATAGAGCGGCAGGATCATCAGCGGAAGGTACATGTAGACCAGCCCCACCACCACAGCCGGTTCGGTGTAGAGCATATGGATCGGTTCACTGGTGATCCCCAGCCAGGACAGGCCCTGGTTGATCCAGCCGGCGTTGTTCAGCAGCAGGATCCACGCGTAGGTCCGGATCAGGAAGTTGGTCCAGAAGGGCAGCAGCACGGCGATGAGCGCGAGGGTGCGCCAGCGGTGCGGCAGACGGGCAATGAACAGGGCTGCGGGGTAGCCGATGAGCAGGGCGATTCCGGTTGCTGCCCCGGCAATGCCGATGGACTTGAGCACAACGCCCAGATAGAGCGGATCTGCCAGCCGGACAAAGTTGTCCAGCGTGAAGTTGAAGTCCACGCCGCCAAACCGGCCGCGCTCGAAGAAGGCATAAACAGTTACCAGGGCCACCGGAAGTACGGCCAGCACAAAGAGGAATACGACGCCGGGTCCCAAGAGCGGGAGTCCGGCCAGCCTCCGGCGCCAGAAGGCACCGGAGGCTACGGAACGGGGTGCGGACATCGGGACTACTTCGCGGAGATTTCCGTGGCGAGCCGGGTGTATTCGGTGCTGTAGTCGCCAAGGTCAACGATGACTTCCTGCTTTGCGAGTTCTGCAGGGGTCATGGCCAGGTTGGGGTAGGTCTCAAGCAGTGACGGATCCAGGGCTTCCATGGCGGCCTGGTTCGGGACCTTGTAGAGGATGTTCTCCGCTGCCCAGGAATGGACCTCGGGCTCGAGCACGTAGTTGAGGAAAGCCATGGCCGCTTCCTTGTTCTGTGAACTCTTCAGCACCGTCATCGTGTCCACCCAGAGGTCGCTGCCTTCCTCCGGGATGGTGAACTTGATGTTGGGATCCTCGGTGATGCCGTAGTTGCACCAGCCGTCCCAGGCCTCGGTCAGGACGGCTTCCCCGGTCACGAGCTTGGCGTAGAAAGTCGTGTCATCAAAGGAGAGCAGGGTGGGTTTTGTCTTCATCAGCTGGTCCTTCACCGCGGTCAGCTCATCCGGGTCCTCGGAGTTCACCGAGTAGCCCAGCGCCTTGAGTGCGGGCAGAGCCATCCACCGTTCGGTGGAAAGCATGGTGGTTTTTCCGGACACCTCGGCAGAAGGTTCCAACAGGTCCATCCACGAGGTGGGTTCGGCCGGCAGGAGGTCGGAGCGGTAGCAGAGGCCGGTGGTACCCCAGGCATACGGCAGCGAGAACTTGTTGCCGTCGTCGTAAGCCAGCTTCGTGGCTTCCGGGTACAGGTTGCTGATGTTCGGGATCAGGTCATGATCCAGTTCCTGGAGCATGCCGCCCTCGTTCAGGGCCTGGGCATACTGGCCGGAGACGAAGGCGACGTCGATGCCGGAGTCGCCGCCGGCGGTCAGCTTGGCCATGATCTCTTCGTTCGTCGCGTGGTGGACGATCTGGACGGGGACGCCCGTCTTCGCTTCGAAGGTTTCGGCGAGGTCCTCAGGGTAGTAATCGGCCCAGATGCCGACGACGAGCTTCTGCGCGGTGATGTCGGCTTCGGGATCCAGGTCCGTGGACCCGCTTCCTCCGCCGCAAGCTGCCAGGGCAAGGACCGCGGATGCTGCGAAAGCGGTTCGTGTGATGCGCTGCAAACTCACGATGGCTCCTTCTCGGATAATTCGAACGGTTCGGAAATTGTGGTGTGGATCACATAGCATTCGGTATTGAGATGATCTTTGCATCAGAGTTCAAGGAATACAACGGTTATTTTTCGCTGTAACAAGCTGTTTACATTGGGTTCTTGAAATCGGCATACAACGAATGTGATGGTGGGGTGATGGAGCAAGTCAGAGCCGCGAACGGCTACATCCGGCTCAGTCGCGACGGCGATCTAGCCGCCTTCACCCCGTCCGGGCTGGCCGCGGCGGCGGGAAGCGGCCTGGCGGCGGACCTGGTCTCTGCTGTCCTGGCGGAGGACACCGGCGGCCTGTCCTGCTCCGCGGGGGAACTGGAGGCGGCACGGACCACACTGCCCGCGGACGGGGTTGACCTGTCCGAGGACGCAATTCCGGTGGACATGACCAACCTGTCCGTGGTGGTGGGCGGAGACAAGATTGTGAAGCTGGTCCGGAACTGGGGCGGAGCCGACCGTTCTGCCCGTCTGCTGGCCCGGCTGGCGGACGCAGGCGTCGAATCGGTTCCCGGTTATTACGGCTCCCTGGACTGGATCCACCCTTCCCTCGGGCGCAGCACCATCGCCCTGGTCAGCGCTCTGGTGCCCGATGGCAGCGATGGCTGGACCTGGGCGGTGGACGACGTCGTTGCCTGGTTCCGCGGCGGAGAAGCACCCCAATGGCCCGTGGCGCTGGGATCCCTCGTGGCCGGGGTGCATACCGCACTCCTGGGCGCGGGGCAGCACCGGGCACCCGCCGCCGCCGAGGTGCGCACCCGTGCCACGCGGGTCCTGGAAGAGGCGCTGGCAGTAACCGGCGGGGACGCGGGAATCCGGCTGGCGAACCGTTCCGGGGGCCTGGCAGCGCTGCTGCTGGAGATTCCGGATAGCACCGCGCCGGCCTTCGACCTGCACGGGGACCTGCATGTGGGACAGATCCTGCGGGCGGAGGGCAAATACTGGCTCCTGGATTTCGACGGCGACCCCCAGCTGCCGGTCTCGGATCGGGACCTGCCGGATACGGCCGCACGCGACCTCGCGCACCTGGTTGCCAGCCTGGACATGGTGGCCTCGGTCGCGGCCAAACAGCTGCAGGTTAGCGATCCGGCATCGCTGGAGAAACTCTACGGCTGGGCGCGGGAGTCAGGAGCCCGGATGACCGCCGCTTACCGGGACGCTTCCCGGGCAGCCGGGCACCCGGACCTGCTGGATGAGGCGCTGCTGCCGCCCCTGATCGCCGAACAGCTGCTGCGTGAACTGCTTTACGCCCACCGTTTCCTGCCCCGCTGGCAGTACGCGGCCGACGGCGCCCTCACCTATCGCTTTGCCCGCGACCACACCCTAAACAGAAAAGAGCCCGCGTGGACACCGCCCGCTTTGTAGAGGACCTGGAGCTTGTGCCGGACTATTTGGAGGCTCTCGCGCCGTTGCTGGATGGCGGCTACCCGGGCCTGGGCGAGCTTCCCCAGGCACAGCGCATTCTGGTCCTGGCGATGGGATCGAGTGCCTACGCAGCGGAAACTGTGGCACGAAAGGCCCGCGCCGACGGCATCAACGTCCAGGTGGAGCTGGCCAGCACCGAACTCCTGCCGCCTCCGGCCCCGGACCTGCTGGTCGTCGCGGTCTCCGCCACGGGTTCCAGCGTCGAGGTGCTCGCTGCGGCCGAACGCTACCGCGGCGCCGGGGCACTGGTGGCAGTGACCAACCATCCGGACTCGCCCCTGGCCTCCCTCGCCGATTACACGATCCTGCTGAACGTGGGGGAGGAGGTCTCCGGTATCTCTTGCCGGAACTTCCGTCACTCAATCCTGGTGATGGCTGCCCTGCTGGAGCACTGCGGGGCAGCCTACGGTTCGCTGGCCAAAACTGCACGGCAGGCGGCGACGGGGACCAGGGAGCTCCTGGCTTCCGCCGGTGAATGGCTGCCACCGGTTTCGGAGGCGCTGCTGGGCCCGGACGGGACCTTCCTGCTGGCTCCCGC
>NZ_DALZXY010000084.1:0-15010 GCF_031988865.1 Arthrobacter sp. | reverse complement strand
GCCGGTGTCCCCTGGCGCGGTGCGCACGACGTCGTCGGCCGCCTGTTCAAGACCGCTGACCCGACAGCCTGGAGCCGGGATCAGGTCCTCGACGCGCTGGCAGCCGCCGGGATCCGGGCTGAGCTGGCGGACCTGACGCTCGCCGCCGGCCGGGAGCCGGAACGCGTCCTGGACCGGACACAGGCCGGAAGCCCCGGGACGAAGGCCGTCATGGTCACGGCCGACGGCGCCCGGCAGGCGGCACGCGAGCTCGCCGGCCGTTTCGGCGAGCTGCGCACCGGACTGGAGACTGCCCGTGCGCTTCTGCTGGACCGTGCCCGGCAGCTGGCGGAGACAGCGTGAGCGCTGGCACTGGCGCTGGTGGCCTGACGGTCGTCGGCAACACCAACCTGGACATTATGGTTTCCGGGGTGACGCAGCTGCCCGAACCCGGCACCGAAGCACTGGTTCCGGACATCCGGATCCGGTTGGGCGGCTCCGCGGGGAACCTGGCCCTGAGGTGCGCCGGGCTCGGGCAGGAGACCACGCTGATCAGCCGGGTCGGAAACGACGCCTCCACCGCCCTGGTCCGTTCCGAACTGCAGCTGCCGCACCTGTTGCCCCTGCTCGTCACCGACCCGCTGCTGCCCAGCGGGGTGACCGTCGCCGTCGAGGCGCCCGGCAGGGACCGGGCTTTTATCTCCTCCCTGGGCGCCATGTCCGCGCTCGAGGCCGATGATGTCCCGGACGACGCCGTGGCGGCCCGCTGCCTGGTGCTCGCGGGTTACTTCCTGTTGCCGAAACTCCGTGGCACCGCCCTGGAGGGCCTGTTTACCCGCGCCCGTGCGGCGGGGGCACTGACCGTCCTGGACACCGGCTGGCCCACGGAGGGTTGGACTGCCGAGGTCCGCGCCGAGGTCCGCAGCGTGCTGCGCTGCGTGGATGTGTTCCTCCCCAACGAGGACGAACTCGCCGGGCTGACCGGGATCGACGATCCGCGGACCGCTGCCCTGGAGCTGGCCGCCGCCACCGGAACCCTGGTGGTGGCGAAGCTCGGTCCGCACGGCGCCGGAGTAGCCCTGCCCAGCGGGGAATGGACCCACTCCCCGGCCCAGCCGGTGGAGGCGGTGGACAGCACCGGCGCCGGCGACGGCTTCAACGCTGCGTTCCTGATCTGCCTGGCGAAGGGCAGCGATCCGGCGGACGCCCTGAAAGCCGCTGTCCGCTATGCCACGGAGCTCGTAGCCACGGCGCCGGAAGCCAGGTCCGCCGTGCGGCTGCCTGACGTCGTGTCCCTTTAAACGTCCTTTCCATTAGGAGGGAAACCATGCACGTAGCCAGGATCGGGGACCGTCCCGTTGTCCAGGGCATTTCCATCGTCGATTTCCACCTGCATTTCCGAATGCCTTTCGACCCGCTGACGCAGGCCCTGTCCGGCGGACAGTTCGCCTGCGAACCGGAGGCCCCGGCAGCGGCCCTGCGGGCGGCGAAGGTGGCCGGAATGTCTGCGGCGTGGCGGCGGAGCTGGGATTTCGCTGACCCGGAACCGGCCTCCGCGGATGAGGGCTGGGAGGCGGAAGCAGACCGCTGGGTAGCGGAACTGGATGGCCACCACATCGAGTACGCAGCCTTCGTTACCGCAGGCGGCGACGAGGCGATGGCCCGGCTGACCGCCCGCGGCCAGGGCCGTTTTATGGGTATGGCGGCCATGGCTGATCCGTTCGAGCCTGGTGCCGCGGACCGGTTCAGGCTGGCTGTCACGGAGCACGGGCTGCGCGGGCTCAAGTTGTTCGCCCCGCTGATGTCCGCCCGCATCGATGACCCGGGGGCGGACCCGGTCTGGCGGGTGGCAGCAGAGCACCAGGTTCCGGTCCTGATCCATTTTGGCCACTGCGGATCAGCCGGCGGCATTGCGCACAACGCCATGATCGAGCCGGCCTGGCTGGAAGCGGTGGCCAAGCGGCATCCCGATGTGACCTTTGTGATCCCGCACTTCGGTATCCAGCACGTCCAGCAGGTGCTGTTCCTGATGTGGGCCTGCCCGAACGTCCTCGTGGACACCTCCGGATCCAATCAGTGGGTGCGGTTTATGGCACAGAAGCTGACCTTGGAGGACCTGTTCCGGCGGTTCTACGAAACCCATGGACCGGAGCGCATCGTTTTTGGCACCGATTCCTCCTGGTTCCCGCGCGGCTACGCCCGGCGGTACCTGGTGGACCAGCTGAGGATCTGCTGGGAGATGGGCATGCCGCCCGCAGACGTCCAGCAGATTTTCGGTGCCAACGCGGCCGGACTGCTCGGGATCAAGGGCTGGAGCCCGGCCGATCCTGAGCTGGCCCGCGCGCTGAGTGACCTGCGCACCGGGTGATTTGAATGCACTGGGTAACCTGAACACTGGCCCGTTGAATATCTGCACCCTGAACATCAGAACAGCGCCCAACGGCACCCCGGACAAGGAGATTACGGCGTGACCCTACAGATCCATCTGGCTCCCAGCCTGGACGAACTCGGCGAGGCAGCTGCCAACGCCGTGCTGGCCCGGCTCCACGACGCGATGCGGCCGGGGAGGCTGCCCGTGCTGGGGATAGCGACCGGGTCCTCTCCCCTGCCCCTTTACCAGGCACTCGCACGCCGGCGGGACGAGCTGCCGCAGCTGCGCGCCTTTGCCCTGGATGAGTATCTTGGCCTTCCGGCCGGGCATCCGGAGAGCTACGCGGAAGTGGTGCGCCGCGAAGTTGTGGAGCCCCTGGGGCTCGACGGCGAGTGCATCGCCGTTCCGGATGGAGCGGCCGCCGATCCGGAGCACGCCGGTGCGGAATACGACGCCGCGATTGCGGCCGCCGGCGGCGTGGACGTCCAGATCCTGGGGATTGGCAGCAACGGACACCTGGCCTTCAACGAACCGGGCTCGGCCCTGGATTCCCGGACCAGGGTAGTCCAGCTGACTGAAAGCACCCGCCAGGCCAACGCCCGGTTCTTCTCCTCGCTCCAGGAGGTTCCAACCCACGCCCTGACCCAGGGTTTGGGCACGATTTTTGCGGCCCGGTCACTGGTACTGCTGGCTATCGGGGCGTCGAAGGCCCAGGCCGTGGCCGCGGCGCTGCAGGGACCAGTGACCCCAGAGGTTCCGGCCTCAATCCTCCAGCTGCACCCCGATGTGACCGTACTGCTGGCTGACGGCGCCGGCGCGGAGCTGAGCCCGGAACTGCTCGATCCGGAGCTGCTCAAATCCGGAACTGTTTGATGGGCCGGCCGCGGCGGGAGCACTCCTCACCCGTCCTTATCGTCATCTTCCTTATTCTTAGGAGCCGGTCCTGGATTGCGCGCCATTTGAGCCCCCAAATTTGCCATGTAACCAACAAATAGGAACCCCGGGATCGCCGCAATGGCTACAGCAAATTCTGGTGGAAGCAAGAGTCTGCTAATTACAAAAGCAATGATTGCCATTGTGAACCAGAAAAGTACTTTGCTGCTTTTTTTCCATTTTTTCACGGCAGATGTCCCGTTCCCTAAGGCAGTGTTGCAAGTAGTTCTGATTTAGGCGGGCCCCCCGGGTTTCGTCACTAGTGAACTTACACCGCCGCTGAACGCTTGGGTCCAGCGTCCGGAGCCGGCGTTGTACCAGCGCTGCCCGTACTTCATCCATCCGGTGGCACGGTCCTGCAGGCCGGCCTTGAAGGTATAGGGGCTGCCCCCGGGCATCGGTGCGCCCGTAAGTGAGCGTGCCGGAGCTGGTGCGCAGCATCAACGGTTCCCCGGTAACGGGGTCGTACTCGATGTGTGCGGTTCCTTTATTGCGTTGAAACTGTTCGATGTCCCGTTGGCTAGCGGGGGGGCTTAGCCCTCGGTGACCGCCGGCAGCTCCTGCAGCGACCACTGGTTGCCGTCCGGATCGCTGAAGTACACGAACGTGCCCCAGTCGAGCGGCGTGACTTCGCTGGTTTCCACCCCCGCATTCAGCAGGTGCTGCCGGGCCTCAGCTGCGCTCGGCACCACGATCTGGATGCGCTGGCTGCCCGGAAGCATGTCAGTGGTGCCTTCCCCGATCACCACGGAGCAGGCGGAACCGGGAGGGGTCAGCTGGACAAAGCGCAGGTTCTCATCCACCCGCTGGTCGAAGTCGTCGGCGAACCCGACCTGGTTCACGTAGAAGTTCTTGGCGGCGTCGACGTCGGACACCGGCACGGGCACAAGCTCAATTTTCCAGTCCATGCCCGCGATCGTAGGCCCGGCCCGCAGCCTGTCGCTAGGGTCCGGCGGTCAGGAACGGTCCGCAACTGCCATTGGCGGCACCACCATAGGAATAAGCCTGCTGATCATTGTGTTGTCGCCGGGTATGAGTGAGCAGACTGAACAGCCCGAACACAAACTGTCCGCGACTATCGATCTGAAAGACCTCGGGACCGTCCACCGGCTCGGCTTCGGTGCCATGCGCATTGTTGGCCCCGGAGTTTGGGGCGAACCGGAAAGCCGGGCGACCGCCGTGGATCTGGTGCGCCGCGCCGTCGAGCTGGGCGTTGACTTCATCGACACCGCCGATTCGTACGGCCCCAACATCAGTGAGGAGATCATTGCCGAAGCCCTCGCACCGTACCCCGAGGGCGTCCGGGTGGGGACGAAGGCAGGCTTCGCCCGCACCGGGCCGCACGAGTGGATCCCGCTGGGCCGCCCGGAGTACCTCCGCCAGCAGGCCGAGCTGAGCCTGCGCAAGCTGAAGGTCGATTCCCTGGACCTGTTCCAGCTGCACCGCATCGACGCCTCCGTCGACGCCGAGGAACAGTTCGCCGTGCTGCGGGACCTGCAGAAGGAAGGCAAGGTCAAGGCCCTGGGCCTCTCCCAGGTCAGCGTGGAGCAGCTGCAGGCGGCCGAAAAGTACTTCACGGTCTCCACCGTGCAGAACCGCTACAACCTCACCGACCGGTCCTCCGAAGACGTGCTGGAGTACGCCACCGCCCACGGAATCGGTTTTATCCCCTGGGCGCCGATTTCCGCCGGCGAACTCGCGGAGCCCGGCGGCGTGCTCGACGCCGCGGCCAAGAAACTGGGGGCCACCACCTCGCAGGTCGCCCTGGCCTGGCTGCTGCAGCGCTCGCCCGTGATGATGCCGATCCCCGGCACCGGTTCCGTAGCCCACCTGGAGGAAAACCTGGGCGCCCGGGACCTGGTCCTCGATGCCGCCACCTTCGCAGAGATCGACGCCGCGGCTGCCGCGGCCGCCTAACACCCTGCCGGCTGACAACCGGCTGCACCTGCCGCTGCCTGCCCCGCGGCAGGTAGCCTGCACACGAAGCCCGACGAAAGGACCCCCGTGAACAACATCCTGATGATTGTCTCCGCCGCCGATTCACTGACCATGAAGGACGGCAGCCAGCACCCGACCGGTTTCTGGGCCGAGGAGCTCGTTGAAGCGCACCGCACTGTGCTCGAGGCCGGGCACCGCATCACCTTCGCCACCCCCGGTGCCAAGGCCCCCACGGTTGATGAAGTCAGCCTCCAGCCGGATCTGGCCGGCGGCGAGGAGAAGGCTGCGGCGCTGCGTGCCTACCTGCAGGAGCTGCGTCCGGAACTGGATGCGCCGATGGCCCTGGCGGATGTGGTCCCGCTGGAGTACGACGCCGTCGTTATTCCCGGCGGCCACGGGCCGATGGCGGATCTGGCCTCCGACTGGGACATGGGGCGCATCCTGATCGCGGCCAACGACGCCGGCATGCTGATCGCACCGTTCTGTCACGGACCGGCCGCCCTGCTCAGCGCCGAAACCACTGAGGGCGGGTTCGCTTTCTCCGGCCGCAGGCTGACCGTCTTCACCAATGAGGAGGAGCTCTCCGGCGGCACCGGCGAGAACACCCCGTGGTTCGTCGCCGATGCCCTGCTGGACAAGGGAGCGGTGGTGGAGGCTGGCCCCGCATGGGAGAGTTTCGTGGTGACGGACGGCAACCTCATCACCGGGCAGAACCCCCAGTCCAGCGTGGCCGTGGCCCGGCAGGTGCTGGCCTCGCTGCCGGACTAGATTTATCTGCTCCCGATCTGAGTCCGGCGCAGCCCGGAGCGGGAAGGACTGGCAGACTGGGTTTATGACTGTCCTGATAGCCGGCTGCGGCGACCTGGGTACGGAGGCCGGCCTGCGGTTCGCCGCGGCCGGCTTTTCCGTGCTGGGCTGGCGCCGTTCCCCGGAGAAAATTCCCGCTCCTCTCCACGCGCAGGCCGCGGACCTCTCCGGCGAGCTTCCCCGCATTTCCCCCGCGACCGACGTCGTGGTGATTGCCGTCGCCGCAGGGGAACGCACCGAAGCGGCCTACCGGGCGGCGTACGTGGACGGCACAGCGAATGTCCTGGCTGCCCTGGAGCGCGACGGCGTGCAGCCGCGGCGCATCCTGTTCGTTTCCTCCACCGCCGTCTACGGGGACGCCGGCGGCGGCTGGCTGGATGAGGACTCCCCCACTGCTCCGGCCTCTGTCACCGGAGCCGTGATCCGTGAGGCGGAGGAGCTGCTGCACTCCCGCCGGCCCGACGCCGTCGTACTCCGGCTCGCCGGAATCTACGGTCCGGGCCGCACCCGGCTGATCGACAACGTGCGGGGCGGATACGCGCGCCCGACGCCGGGACAGCTGACCAACCGGATCCACCGGGATGATGCCGCCGCGGCGATCGTGCACCTGACGACGGCGGTCCCCGATCCGGCACCGCTGTACCTTGGCGTCGATGACGAACCCGTGGAACTGGAACGGGTGCTGGATTTCCTGGCCGGTGAGCTGGGAACCGAGCTGGGCCCGGCCGTATCGGCGTCCTCCAGCCGCGGCGGAAACCGGCGCCTGTCCAATGCCAGGCTGCGCAGCACCGGCTTTGAGTTCACCTACCCAACATTCCGGGAAGGCTACCGGGCCTTGCTGGCCGGCGACGGCGTCCGGCACCCCTAGGGCTGCCCGCGGGTCCGGCTTGCCGCGGCGACCGGGAACAGGGCACCGGGAGCGGGGCACCGGGAGCAGCGCGACCGGGAACCGGCCTCCAGCCACTCCGGCCGGCGGCGAATCTCCGCTGAGCCGATTCCTTCGCCTCCTGGGGTTCGTGCTCTTACCCCTAAGCCACCTAGGCCTGGAAGACCCGTTCCACAGCGGCGCCCACGGCGAGGAGCTGCTCGTCAGCCCCCGGCACGCCGTCGAGCGCCAGGCCAACCGGCAGGTTCTCGACCCCGACGGGGATGGGGAGCGTCAGTCCGGGAGCGCCGATGAACGTACCGTAGGCAGTCAACCGGGTGTAGGTGTCGAAGCTGGACGCCGCGACGCCGTCGATCTCCACCGTTTCCGCCGGGTTGATGGGGGCCGCGGGCGCAGGAGTAGTGGGGAAAATGACCGCGTCCAGCTTGTATTTCCGGAACAGTTCCTGCTCCTTGGCGCTCAGCTGCGCCGTTTCAGCCAGGGCATGACGCCGGGCTTCCAGCGCCTCGGGGCTGGGCGTGGGAAGGACATGGTTCTGCATCAAGTCACGAACCAGGGGGTTCTCGATCTGGGCGGCCAGGTCTGCCAGCGAGACACCGGGCCGGTACTCGTTCAGGTACCGGGTAAGCAGGCGGTGAATCTCGGGGATCAGGATGGTTGCCCCAAATGTCCCTTCGGCGCCGACGCGTTGTCCGGCCGGTATGGCGATGATCCGGGCCCCGGCCGCTGCAAGGGCCTCCACCGCGAAGCCAAAGGCCTCCGCTGTCCGCGGGTCCAACGGTCCCAGGTCATCCGGAACGCCGAAGGTCAGGGTGGCTATGTCCAGGTCCCGGGCCGTCTCCTGCCCGACCTGCGGAATTTGGGAGGTGCCGGAGTTACTCAGGATGGCATCCAGCAGGACGGCGTCGGCCACGCAATGGGTGATGGGCCCGGCGGTGTCCCGGGTGTCGGAGAGCGGAGTGATGCCCGTGCCCGGATAGCGGCCGGTGCTGGGCCGGAAGCCGACAACACCGTTCAGCGAGGCAGGAATTCGAACCGAGCCACCGGTGTCCGTGCCGATTCCGGCGGTGGCACCGAGGGCGACGGCGACGGCGACGCCGGAGCTGCTCCCGCCGGCCATTCGCGTGGGATCAACCGCGTTGCGGACCGTGCCGGACCCGTGCCCGATTCCGGTGACCCCCAGCGAGAGTTCATGCATGCCTGCCTTGGCAAGGATCTCGGCCCCTGCCTCGCGCAGCCGGGCAATCACGGGGGCATCGGCGTCGGGCATAAAACCACCCAGGGCCGGGGTGCAGGCGGTATTGGGCAGGCCAGCCACATGGATGTTGTCTTTGACTACGAGGGAGACACCGGTCAGGACGCCAGCTTCGGGGCCGGCGTGGGACGGGCTGACCTGCCGTTCCCGGATTGCCACCAGCGCACCCCGGTCAGCACCGCTGATCCGGGCCAGGATCTGGTCCGCGTACTGGGCCGGTGAGACCACACCGGTGTCGAGGGCGGCCTGCGCTGCGGCGATGGAGTGGGTGCTGACGTCGTTTTTCATAACACGATCTCTTTCCGGTCCCTCCCCCCGGGGTTGGGGGCAGGCATCAGCGTGCATGCCTATCGGAGAAACGGGCCCGCAGCATCGATGCTGCTGAAATCCTAGTGACCCGCGGCTCACCGCGCTGGCCCCTGTGTGCGGACCAGATAGTCCCTGCGTGCGGATCATGGTTGACGGCAGCTTTGCCGGCAGGCGTGGGAAGGCTAACCGAGCCGGGATCGGCGGAAGGAACCGGGCGTCGCCTCGAACCGGCGGAGGAAGGCTCGGCCGAAGTGGGAAGCCTCAGCGAACCCGACCCGCGCACCAATATCCCGGATGCTTACATTGCGCAGCCGCGGGTCACCTAAAAGCAGGAGTGCTTCGTCCAGCCGCCGCTGCTGGATGTATTTCGCCGCAGTGGTTCCCACCGGTTCGAAAACGCTGTGGAGCTGCCGCAGGGACAGGTGCACGGCTGCTGCTGTGGTCGCCGGGGTCAAAGCCGGATCGGACAGGTTCTGCTCAATGTGCGCCTTGATGCTGTTCAGATGGGCCTCCCGCGTCGTTTCCGCAGGGCTGGTTCCGAAGACCCGGATCAGCCCGGCGAGGGCGGTTTCCACTGCAGCGCTGGCAAGGAACTGTGTTGATTGGGAGCCTCCGGCGGGCGACGCTGCCAGGCTGCCCAGCAGTGCCCGTAGCGGTTCGGATTCCGGGGTGTTCCCTGGAACCGCCACCGCCGTTGCCTGGGCGGGGTCCGCAAACACTGAGCGAAGCCGGGCCGGCGGCAGGTGCAACACAAAGAGTTTGATTGGTCCGCCGAACCGGAAGGAATAGTCTCCGTTGGCATCGGTCAGCACGAATCCACCGGGTTCGAGCCGGCTTCGGGAACCGCGCTGCTGAACCTGCTCGCAACTTCCCTCGGCGAGGTAGTTGAGATGGAAATGGGGTTCACTCCCGGGCGCGTTTCCGGCCGAGTGAAACACCTCTTCGGGCCCGGAGACAACCTTGGACAGCGCATAGGAACCCAGCTTCGCGTGCCGGAAGCTTCCGTAGAAGTCTTCCGGGTCCTTCAGCGGCAGTGCCTGCTGGGTCCCGAAGGCATGCCCAATGATCCGGCTCCAGTCCCGGAACCGGTGGGCCGAGGCGTCATCCGGGCTGGTCCGGGCAGAGAACCAGGACGGGAGCTGCTCATCCATGGCCAACCTCCGGAGCCGCCCGGTCAGGAGACTAGCTGAACTGGACGGGCGGGCCGAGATACAGCAGCACCGAGAAGACAGCCGCGATGACGATCAGTACGCCAACCACCGAGATGACGGGGCGGCGAAGCACAAACGCCTGCACCTGCTCCACGAATCCGGACGGCTTGTCACCGCCCGGGGCCAGGCGCCAGGCACCGTTCAGCCGGCCTGACTTGTCCATGGACTTCTCGAACGGGATGGTGGCGTAGGGAATGACGGCGGTCACGAGGCCGAGCGCAATGGTGCCGACCTTCCACTTCTGGTTGACGCCGACGAAAACGGTGCTCGCCGCGTAGGAGAGGAAGATGAAGCCGTGGGTGCCGCCGGCAGGGGCCATAAAGGCGTCCTGTCCGAAGCCGTACTTCATCACCATCGCCGCAATCAGCAGCGTCCAGGTCACGGCCTCCGCAAAAGCTAGGGCACGAAACAAGGTGCGGGGTTGCATATAGGGGTTGAGCCTTCCGTAGGGGTTTGCCAACAGTATGTCAGCATGGGCTGGGGGCACTCAACTCGAGGCGCCCGTCCGGGCAGGATCCCACCGTAGGCCAGAGCCGCCCTCGAGGCCGCAGCCCTCAGGCGCCAGCGCGCAGGCTTTCCCTCCCTTCGGACTGAAAGGGCCATTCTGGGACCTGGCCTTCCTGGGACCACACCGCCCCATCCGTAACGAGGGCTGGGATACAGAGACTGAACACGCCGAGGCGGCCCAGAATCCCTCCGTTTTGGGCGAAATCGACCTTTTTGGGATTTCCCTGCCCGCGCGCAGCGGAGGGAAATCCCAAACCGGCAGGTTTTTCCCAAACCGGAGGGGAAACATGCCACCAACCGGCGGGTTTTTCCCAAACCGGAGGGAAACCGCAGGCCGCCGCTAACGATCGGAGACAAAATCCGGAGCTAGCGATAGAGGTCAGGCCGGGCATCGTCCGCATAGGTGTTGATCCCCCGGGCGCGAAGCACCTCGTCGGGCTCGATGCCGGCGAACAGGAGCTCCTCCCCCGCGCCGGCTTCGGCCAGCAGGGTGCCGTACGGCGAGGCAATGACACTGGTGCCGGTGAAGTCCGGAGCCATGTGGTTGGCGTAGGCAATGTAAACGCCGTTCTCCAGTGCCCGGGCCGGCACCAGCAAGGTGGAGATCCGCTCTGAGTTGTAGGTGAGCAACGGTTCTGACCCGCCGACGTCGCCGGTGGCCGGCACGGCGGTGGGAATGCACAGCAGGTCCGCCCCCGCCCGCGCGGCGGAGCGGGAGTACTCGGGGAACTCAATGTCGTAACAGATCCCCAGCGCGATCTGCAGGCCCCGGAACTCCGCCACAACGGGCACACCCGTCCCAGGGGCGTAGGATCCCCGCTCCTCGGCCCCAAACAGGTGCGCCTTGCGGTAGCGCAGCAGTTCCCGGCCCGATTCATCGAAGAGCGAGGCGGAAATGTACCCGGTGCCGCCGTCGTCCTCCACGGTGGAACCCACGACGCCGATGCCTTCCTCGACTGCAATCCTTGCCAGCTCCGCGCGGATCGATGCGCCGTCGGAATTCCGGACTTTCGCCGGAGCGTAACCGGTGGCAAAGAGTTCCGGTGTGACGATCAGCTCCGCTCCACCTGCCGCGGCCTGCGCCGCGAAGCGCCGGAGAAGGGCCAGGTTCGCGTCCGGATCATTCAATCCAGCGCGTGCCTGCAGCACTGCTATGCGGACCATTTCACTCCCGTCGGACGTGACTGGTGCCACGTCATGTAGTGGTCACAATCACGAATATCGTTGACTGTTCCCATCATAGGCATAAGCATGTTCCCTAAACCGAATGAAATTCGGTTACTGGTTTTGAGATCTGAGGAGACTTGTGGACCCGAGAACGACGCGCGGCGACGAGCTGGCTGACCGCCTGCGCCAAATCGCTGAAGATGAGCAGCTGGACCCCTCCCGCCGTGCCCTGACCAAGGGCGAGCTCGCCGCTTATGTAGGCACCGCCGTCGCGCTTTGCCTTCTCGGACTACTGGTGATGGCACTGTGAGCGGCGGAAAGCGCGCGGCGACAAGGACCACATCGCAGACCGCCGAATCCCAGACCGTCGAATCCCGCAGCGCCTCCCTTGGGTCTTTCCCCCTCCTCAAGGGCGAGCGCATCTGGAGCGGCGCCGAATTCACCTGGGTCAACATTTCCCTGGCCATCGCCACCTGGGCCTTCCTCGTCGGCGGCTCGACCGCCCTGCTCGTCGGCTTCCAGCAGGGCCTGGCCGCGATGATCATCGGCAACGCGATCGGCCTGTCCATTATGGTGCTGGCCTCCGTGGTTGCGAGCCAGCGCCACGGCGGGGAGCAGTACACCATGCTGCGCCCCGTCTTCGGGCTGGTCGGCGTCGGGATCCTGGTGTTCACCGTCATCCTCATCACCGAGATGGGCTGGTCCTCGCTGCTGTCCATCATGGTCGGGCGGGCCGTTACGCAGGTCTCCAACGAAGCGTTCGGCACCGACTTCGGGCCGGAATCGGTCATGGTCACTGTGGTGTCCCTGGCGGCGATCGCCGCTGCGTGGTGGATCCTTTCCCGCGGCCCGGTCATGATCGGCCGGTTCAACAAGTTCATCGCTCCCGGCCTGGTCGTCATCACCGCCGGCCTGATGGTCTTCCTGGTCCTCAACACCTCCTGGGATGCCCTGATGACCGCCTCTCCCCTGGCCCCGTTC
The DNA here is from genome assembly GCF_031988865.1 of Arthrobacter sp. Taxonomy (NCBI): domain Bacteria; kingdom Bacillati; phylum Actinomycetota; class Actinomycetes; order Micrococcales; family Micrococcaceae; genus Arthrobacter; species Arthrobacter sp. The sequence goes on along the minus strand of NZ_DALZXY010000084.1, from coordinate 2,666 downwards.
GAAGACTCCCGGCTGAACTTCATGCTGGCCGTGGAGTTCAACGTCGGCGTCGGTTTCTCCTGGTACCCGGTCATGGGTTCCTTAGCCCGGCTGACCAAGTCACCCAAGGCCGCCACATGGCCGGCGTTCGGCGGCCTGTTTATTGCCACCGTTATTGCCCAGGCCGTGGGCATGGGCGCCGCCCTGACGCTCGGCGACTCGGACCCAACCGTCTGGATGATGCCCTTCGGCGGGCCGCTCCTGGGCGGGGCCATCCTGCTCTTCATCGCCTTCGCCAACATCACCAGCACCTCCTCGATCGTCTACTCGACCGTGCTGGCGCTCCGCCATTCCAGCGGCAACCTGCTGGCCAGGACCCCCTGGCCCCTGCTGTGCGCCGGATTCTTCGTCCTGCCTGCCATCCTGGCCTTCTTCCCCGGCTTTATGTACGAGCAGTTCATGGTCTTCGTGACCATCAGCGGCGCCTTCCTCTCCGCCATGTGCGGGGCGATCATCGTCGACTACTTCGTGATGCGCCGCCAGCACCTTCACCTGCCGGATATGTTCACGCCCGGAGCCGCGAGCCGCTACCACTTCACCGGCGGCGTCAACTGGGCCGGCCTGGCCGCGGTCACCGCCGGCGCCGTGTTCTACCTCAGCATCTACAACCCGGTCACGCTGGAGACCCTGCCGGTCTTCAGCTACACCACCGCTTCCCTGCCCGCAGCCCTGCTCGCCGGCGCCGTGTACTACCTGCTCGCTTCGCTGGCCTACAAGTGGCGCAACCTGGGCGGCTTCCGCGATGTCCCCGAAACCACCCCGGTCAACACCATCAGTAATAACGCAGTAAAGGACCACGCATGATCCCCGCACCACTAAAAGCCCGCGCCGCAGTACACAACGGCGAGTCCAGCAGCCTGGATATCCGCACCATCGACGTCGCCGCCCCCGGACCGGGGTCCGTGCTCGTGCGTCTCGGCGCCTCCGGCGTCTGCGGCTCGGACCGCCACGTGCTCGACGGCGACTGGCAGCTACCCTCCCCCACCGTGATGGGCCATGAAGGTGCCGGCACCGTGGCAGCCATCGGTGAGGGCGTGGTGGACGTAGCCGTGGGCGACCACGTCATCCTCTCCTGGTTCTATCCGTGCCGCCGCTGCACCGCGTGCGTCTCCGGCCGGTCCTACGTCTGCACCGGCAGCCGCGCCGAGGAATGCCTGCTGCCGGACGGAACCTCCGCACTGAGCGAAAACGGCACCCGTGTCTTCCCGTACCTGGCCGTCGGCTCGATGAGTGAATACACCGTGGTTCCGGAATCGGGCGCCATCAAGGTTCCGGCAGCGGTGCCGTTCGACGTCGCCAGCCTGATCGGCTGCTCCATCGCCACCGGTTATGGCGCGGTCGTGAACGACGCCGCCGTCCAGGCGGGCCAGTCCGCCGTCGTCGTCGGCACCGGCGGGGTGGGCCTGTCCATCATCATGGCGCTGAACCTGGTGGGCGCGAACCCCATCATCGCCGTCGACCTCAGCGAAGAGAAGCTGGCCGCTGCCCGCGAACTCGGCGCCACCCACACCCTGCAGCCCGGAAATGACCTCGCAGCCCAGATCCAGGAGATCACTGGCGGCGGCGCGGACTTCGCGTTCGAGGCGATCGGGCGGGTGCAGACCATCGAATCCCTGCCCGGGCTCATCACCGGCGGCGGCAAGGCGGTCATCGTGGGCCTGCCCCCGCAGGATGCCCCGGTTTCAATCGATGCCCTGGAACTGGCCGAATCCGGCAAATCCCTGATCGGCTCGAATTACGGCTCCACCGTCCCGGGCCGGGATTTCCCGCGCCTGGCCGAGCTGTACCTGGCCGGAAAGCTCCCGGTGGACAAGTTGATCTCCGACCGGATTAAGCTGGACGAGGTTAATGAGGCGTTTGACGCCATGCGCCGCGGGGAACGTGCCCGCAGCGTGATCGTGTTCGACTGACGTCCCTGTCGCCTGAGGAGAACAATGGCCCGGCCCCACACACCTTTGCTCTCCCTGGAGAAGATCTACGGCGGCGCCCTGGAACTGGTTGACGAGCTGGGGGACTTCACCCTCCCCCAGCTCGGCCGCCGGCTGGGGGTAAGCCCTTCCTCGATCTACCACCATGTGCAGGGCCGGCCGCAGATCATCAACGGAATACGCTCCATCATCGGCGCCTCCGCCCTGGCCGACCGTGGTTTCCCGCCGCACCCGGGCCCCTGGCAGGAGCAGGCCGAGGCATGGACCCGGGTTTACCGCCGGGCCCTGAGCGAGCATGCGAAGGCCATACCGTTGCTGGTCGGTGAGGCTGTGACAGACAGCGTCACGCTGGAAATCTATGAACGCCTGGCCGCGGTGCTCGCCGGGGCGGGCTTCGACGACGCCCAGGTTGTCCTGGGCATCTCCGTGCTCGATAACCTCTGCCTCGGTTCCTCCGTGGACACGGCTGGACCCTCCATTGCCTGGCGCACCGAGCCCGGGGCACAGCCTGTCCTGCACCGGGCGCTGGCCGGCTGCCGGGAGTCGCTGGACGCCAGGTCGGATGCCGCGTTCGAAGCCGGGCTCTCCGCGGCACTGGCTTACCTGGCCACGCTGCCGCGGTGCGGCGGGCGGGACGCTGCGGGGGACGCTTCGGACGCTGGCGCGGCTGGCGCGGCTGGCGCGGACGGGGGGGACGCC
>NZ_DALZXY010000083.1:0-16073 GCF_031988865.1 Arthrobacter sp. | reverse complement strand
CCCTGGCGCCGACTCCGGCCCCGGCCCTGGCGCCGACTCCGGCCCCGCGACTCAGGACGCCGAGGAAGGCAGCCAGACTTCGGGCAGTGACCAGGCTCGGGGCAGTGAACAGGCTCCCGGTGAGCGCTCCCCTGAGGACTCCGCCGCGGCGCCCAGCGCCCTGCCGCCGCCCGCGTCTGACGACCCGGAACGTCAGTTGGAAGTGCCGCCGGGATCCGCTGGCACCGGAGCGGAAACGCTCCCGGCCTCGCGCGCGGTTCCAGAGGCGAACGTGCTGCTGACCCTGCCGCTTCCACCTGCCAACGCGGCCGAGCACCGGTTAGTGGAAGCCTTTCCAACGCAACTGGTTCCGCTCTCTCCGGGAGCGGTGGTACTGAGCTCCTCCATCATGTCTTCCGGCAACACTCTCCAAGCCGGGCTGAGCGCGAACAGCAGCTCGGATCCCGAAGACATCCTGGCGTTCTACGCCGGCCATTTTGAAAGCCTGGGGTTCCAGCCCGGAGCACCTGAAACGGCCGGCGGTACCACCTCTGCCGCCTGGTCCTACGGCTCCAGCGCCGTCACCGTCAGTATCGGCCCCGGAGCCGGTCCGGAGGGGACGTCCTACTACGTCTTCGCCGTACTGCGCGCCGGAGTGTAGGCGGCCATGTACCTCTCTCTTGCGGACCAGCGCGCACGACGCCGCACCCGGAACTCTCCGGCCCAGGTTCCGTTCAAGCTCTCCCCGGTGATCGTCCTGCTGGGCATCGTCAGCCTGCTCACGGATGTCTCCTCGGAGGCCGTCGCGGCGGTGCTGCCGGTCTATCTCACCGGGGCCTTGGGACTGTCCATCCTTGCTTACGGTTTCCTGGACGGCCTGCAGCAGGGCATCAGCGCCGTCGTCCGGATAGCCGCGGGGTGGACCTCTGACACGGTGGACCGGCCCAAATGGGTTGCCGCCGCCGGCTATGGCCTGTCCATGGCCGCGCGTGCAGGGCTGCTGATCTCCGCTTCCGTAGGCGCTGTGGCATCGGTGATAGCCCTCGACCGGATCGGCAAGGGCATCCGCACGGCTCCGCGGGACGCCCTGATTACCACGGCCGCCCAACCTGAGCATCTGGCCCGGTCCTTCGGTGTACACAGAATGCTGGACACGGTTGGGGCGACAATCGGGCCGCTGCTGGCCTTCGGCGTGCTGCTCGTCCTTCCGGGAGGCTACTCAACGATCTTCGTGTTCTCGCTGGGCGCCGCCGTCGTCGGGTTCGCGGTGATGGTTCTCCTGGTTCCCAACCTCCGTGCCGCCCGGAAGGAACCCGCTCCCGGTCCGGTACCTAAGCCGCGCCGATCCGCCCGGAGCGCCCTGCGGGAACTGAGCCCGGCACCGGTCCGCCGGCTCCTGCTGGCCGCCGGACTGCTGGCCCTGGTCAGCGTGGGCGACGGTTTCCTTTATCTGCTCCTGCTCAGCGGCGGCGGATTCAACCCGGTCTGGTTCCCGCTGCTGTTCGTTGGAACCAACGCCGCCTATCTTGCCCTCGCCATACCGCTGGGCCGTGCGGCCGACCGGTGGGGACGCCACAAGGTCTTCCTGCTTGGGCACCTTGCCCTCCTGGCTGCCTATGCCTGTGCCGGATTAGGCGGCCTGGGCTCCACACTCGCCTGCCTGCTGGCCCTGGGTACCTTCTACGCGGCAACCGACGGGGTCCTGTCGGCCATGATGGGCGCGCTGGTACCGGCCCGGCTCCGGGCCACCGGCATCGCTGCCGCCCAGAGCGTGGTGGCCCTCGGACGGCTGGCCGCCTCCAGTGCTTTCGGCGTCCTTTGGTACACCCTCGGACCCGAAACGGCGTTGTGGACTGCTGCCGCGGCCCTGACCGTGGTGCTGCCTGCGGCAGCCTGGCTGATCCGTCCAATGGTTGCCGCGCGCACACCGGGGCTTGACCGGGCAGGTGGCGGCAGCGCATGAACCGCCTGGACAACGGTCTGCCGGCTTCCCGGCCGCAGCTGCACCCGGAGGGTCCTGCCCATTCGGGTGCACGCTGGCGCATGCTTGCCGTGGTGACAGCCCTTGTTGTGGCCGGGAGCGGCTATTACGGTGTTTCGGCGTTCCAGGACTATCAGTCCCGTTCCAATGCTGCTCCCGACGTCGCACTGGACCGGGGGCTGTCCACGGCGGCCGGCGGGTACGTGATGTTCCGTAACACGGCCGCAGGCGAAGGTTACGGCCGCATCGGCACCGTGTCACTGGATCTTCCGGATGGTCCGCGCCGGCTGGAGGACACGGCATGCGACCGGATCTACGCCACCGCGTCCTTGCGCTCCTGCCTGCGGACCACAGCCGGGATCCAAACCACCTTCTCCGACGTCGTCCTGGATCCGGACGGCAACGAACTGGCAGCGTGGGCACTTCCCGGCATACCCAGCAGGACACGCATCTCTCCGGACGGTTCCCTGGTGGCCTCCACCGCATTCGTCACGGGGCACTCCTATGCAGGCACCGGGTTCTCGACCGAAACCCGCATCACTGGGGTGAATGGGAAGGACTACGGCAACATCGAGGATTTCACCCTGCTGGTGGACGGCGGGGAGATCGCAGCGGCGGACAGGAACATGTGGGGAGTCACCTTCGGCACCGACGGCGACACGTTCTACGCCACGGCAGCCAGCGGGGGGCATCATTGGCTGGTTCGCGGCAGCCTGGCGGCGCGGACCCTTGTCTCCCTGCGCGACGGCGTTGAGTGCCCCTCGCTTTCCCCGGATGGCAAACGGATCGCCTTCAAGAAAGAGGTATCTGGGACGGCGATGCCGCACTGGAGGGTTGCAGTGCTCGAACTGGACAGCTTGGACGAAACGGTCCTGGCAGAGTCCCGCAGCGTTGATGACCAAATCGAATGGCTGAACGAGGGCACGGTGCTCTACGGACTCCCGCGGGACGGTTCCTCCGGCGACTCGGACATCTGGTCGCTGGACGTGGCGGGCGGAGAGCCGGAGCTGTTCATTGAACATGCGTGGTCTCCCGCCGTCGTCCGTTGAACCGGCGGGGACCTCAGCTGACCGGCTCCCGTTTCTATTCGCTCCCCTGGTCCGGCCGTGTGAAGACTACGTCCACCAGGTAACTGGATCCCGAGGGAGCGGTGGGGAAACCTCCGGCGTAGGAGTAGCGTCCACCGTTGGCCGGGACCAGCAGCGGCAGGCGGTCCCGGCCGGAGGCGAATCCCCCTGGGGTAGCCGAGTAGACCCCCGCCGGCGCGCTGTAGGCGACGGTGTATTCCGTACCGGGCGTGACCGCGACCGGCACGTCTAATGTTGCTGACTGCCAGCCCTCATTCGTCCCGCCCGCGAACAACACCCGGGCCAGTTCCGTGCCGGCATCGTCATAGAGATAGCCGGTATGCGGCCCGGTATTCCCCTCGCCCCGGTAGAACCGCACCGCACCGATCTGCCCGGGAACCTCCACGGAGAACGCGGTGCCCAGGGTGACAGGAGTTCCGTCCAGTACCCGGTCAATCAGCGGAACGTCTGCCTGGGCGTACAGGCTGCACGGGCAGCCGTTCTCCGGATCCGGTACCTCCGGCGGTACCCCGCCGGAGTCGAACAGCACATCGACCAGGTAACTCGCCGCCGATGGGCTCCCCGGGTAGCCGCCGGCATAGCTGAACCTCCCTCCGGAAGCATCTACGCTCAGCGGACCGTAGCTGTAGGACCCGGTGAACTGGCCCGGTGTGACCGAATACGTTCCCGTGGGAGAGGTGTACGCGGCGATGTACTCGTTGCCGCCGCGGATCGGGACAGGCTCATCGAAGTTCACGCTCTGCCATCCGCTGCTGGATTCCGAACTGAACGTGGCTGATGCGAGCACCGATCCGTCGGCCGCGAACAGTTTTCCGGTATGGGTACCGGTGTTCCCGGCTCCCTTGAAGAACCGGATACCGCTGACGAGTCCATCAGCTGAGGAGCGGAAGGCGGTCCCCAGCACCACCGGCCGCCCGTCGGCTACCTGGGCAACCGCAGGAAGCGTGTCCGCCGGGAACAGGCCGCAGGGGCATTCCCCTTCGGTGCTTGCCGCAGCAGTGGTGAAGGTCCAGGTCCCGCTGCCGTCGGGCACAAGGTCTTCGGCACCGGTGCCCGTGAGCCGCACCGTATACTCCGTGGCTCCCGTTAATGCTGCCGCCGGAGTGAACGTGGCTGTCCGGGTCCCGGCGTCGTATCCGGTCTGGCCGGAGACTTCCCGGCCGTCCGGGCCCTGGAGACTGACGGCTACGGAACCAGGCAGAACCTCGTGGGAGAAGGTCCCGGACACTGTGCTGTTTACCGGAACGCCCGCCGCGCCCGCGGCGGGAGCGCGGGCGGACACGCTCAGGCCGGGAGCCCCGCGTTCATAGACGACATCCACGAGATACCCCGAGCTGGAGGACCGTTCCGGGTATGTGCCTCCGTAAACGAAGCGTCCACCATCAGGGGGCACGCTGAGCGGACCATAGGAATATCCGCCGGCGAACTGTCCCAGGTTTGCTGAATAGGCACCGTTGGGCGAGGTGTAGGCCGCGACGTACTCCTGGCCGGCCTGTACCGGCACGGGGACCGGAAAGGTGGCAGTCTGCCAGCCCGACGCCGATTCGCCGCTGAAGGTTAGAGCTGCCAGTTCGGCACCGCCGGGCCCGAAGAGCCTGCCGGTGTGGACGCCGGTGTTACCCGGTCCTTTGTAGAAGCGGACACCCGTGATGGTTCCGGCTGCATCCGGCCGGAAAGCCACGCCAAGCGTCAGCGGGATCCCGTCCGAAAGCTGTGGCAGCTGGGGGATGGAATCTTCGCTGAAAAGGCTGCAGGGGCAGTCCCCCTCAGATGCGCTCCTCGTTGTGGTGAAGGACCAGGTCCCTCCGGAGGCGATCCCGTTGCCGTCCGTGTCGACGGCGGCCAGTTCCACCGTATGCTGTGTCCCTGCGGACAGCTCAGCCGCCGGCAGGAACTCCGCTGTGCGGCTGGCCGCAGAATAGCGTGTGCTCCCCTCCACCGGGGTTCCTGCGGCGTCCCGCACCACCATGCTTACGCTTTCGCGGAGAACTTCCTTGGAAAGTACCGCCGTAATCCGCGTATCCAGCGCAACGCCGGCCGCGCCGTCGGCGGGCAATTGGGAGGAGGCAGAGAGCGGGGCGTTGCTGGTGGTATCGAAGACAGCGTCGACGAAGTAGTTCGTGTTGCGGTAGCTGTCCGCCGGGAACCGCCCCGGGACGGTGTTGTAGACCCCGGCCGGCGGGGCACCGAAGCCCCCGGCCACCAGCAGCGGCGCCGCGGCATTTCCCCGTCCAGACCAGTAGTCCGGGGCCGTGGCATAGTGCCCCGACGGAGCGGTGTAGGAGACGACGTACCCGGATCCGGCGGTGACTGCCACCGGCTCGGCCAGCATCGCCTGCTGCCAGCCGGAAGTGGTCCCGCCCGTGAAGCTCACGGTGGCGAGCGCTGTTCCGGCGGCGTCCCAGAGAGTCCCGGTGTGCGGTCCGGTGTTGGCCTCTGCCTTATAGAAGCGGATGCCGCTGATAAATCCGCCGGCCGACGGCGTGAACCGCATGCCGACTTCCACCGCCGACCCGTCGCCGCCGTCGGCGGTTTCCGGTTCCTGGGCCCCGAATACCGTGTACGGACCGTTGACGGTGAGCTGGGCCGAGACTCCGGTTGGATCAAAGTTGCCGCTGTCATCAATCGCCCGCACCCGCACGGTCTGGGTGTCCATGCCGTGCTGGACGTAGGTGTAGCTCCACTGCGACGTGCCCTCGGCCGCATGCCAGGTCTCGCCGTCGTTGGTGGAAACCTCCACCCCGGCAACCTGCCCACCCGTGTCCGAAGCAGTCCCGGCGACGGTAACCGGCGCACCGTTGGCAACATTGATCCCGGGCTGGATGGAGGTCACGACGGCGGTTGGCGCGGTGGCATCACCGCTGGCCGGCGTGGCCGTGAGGGTGGAATCCAGCGAAGCAGGCTGGGCGCCCATGTCCGCGAGCAGGTTCACCTGCGCCTGCTGCATCCGCAGATCCGCCGGGGCTCCCCAGCCGTCGTGTTCGCGATCCAGCCCCCACGTCCACTGAACGCTGCCCGCCGAGAACACCAGCGCCCCACTCGGCGCCCGGTACTGGGTTAGATGATGCTCGGTTATACCTTCGGTAACGGTGTTTCCGTAGTCCCGCAGGTACTGCGGTGTTGGTCCCACCGTCGTGGAGAGCCTGGCGAGCCCGGGCGGACGGAAGCCATTGTCCAGGTCTTCATTAGATTCATAGCCGATAGTGTGCGGCGCGAGTTCGGTGCGGCTGCCCGGGCTCTGGGCGGCGAGTTCCGTGTGCCGCCACAACCGGTACCGGCCTTCCTCGGCACTGACCGTAATGGGCAGGTCGGAGAAATTTGCCACATAGGCCGTGCCCGTCAGTGCGTTCTCCGGCACGCCTCCGCCCTGCGACGCTGGGGCTATCCTGGGGTCCCGCCAGGTGCCCGTCCACTCAGGTGCCGGGTCGATCTTGGTATTGGCCCAGGTTTCCTTGTAGCTCACCAGCGTCCGGTGGACGCCGCCGTCCACCGGGGAGGGCTCATAGCGGGTCCGCCAATACATCTCGTTTCCCGACAGGAATTGCAGGTTCACCCCGGCGTCCCGGGCCGCTTCGACGTTGGCCCGTTGGGCGCCGGACCAGTATTCGTCGTGCCCCACGGAAAGGAACACCTGATGGTTTTTCAGTGCTTCGCCGCGGCGGTCGGTGTCAACGCCGGCCTGGTACGTGACGTCGTATCCGTTCTTTTCCAGGAAACGGACCATCGGAAACTCGGCGCTGAAGTAGAAGTCCCGCCCGTCGTTGTCCCCGCGGGTTGCTATCGGACGGTTGTAGCTGACCTTGTAGGCCCTGCCGTTGGCAGCTCCCTGGTAGAAGTCCGATCCGCCGTAGGTGTTGTAGGCCTGCCAGGTGGGATCCGACGTCTGGAAAACGACGTCGGCCGTGGAAGTGTCGCTGCGGACGATGAAGATGATGTGGCTGGCCCCGCCCGTGTCGGGGCGGCGCAGGAGCGCCACGTACACCCCGGACACGGCGTCGGCCGGAACGGTCCAGCCCGCCGACCGGTGCCAGGTTCCGCAGTCCACCAACTCGGTGGTGACATCACTGAGGCACTCAGGCTGGCGCTGCGGCAGGGTGGCCTCCGGAGCCACTGAGGCGATGTGCCGGGCCCCGAGCCCCTGGTACCACCCCGTGCGGTAGATATCGATGCTGTACGCCAAGGCATCTGTCTTTACCTTGAAGTCGAGGCTCTCCCCCGTGTTGACACTGATCTCGGTGGCGAAGCCCTGGAGTGTGGGGTCGCCGGCTTTCTCGATATCCCATTCCTCCGGATCCGCGCCGGGCTTGGCGTTTTCGCAGGCAATCGGATTTTCCGCCATGGCACAGTTGCCGGCCGCTGCGGCCGGCAGCGGCTGCAGCAGGACCAGCTGGGCAGCCACCAGCAGCGCGGCCAGTGCCAGGGCAGCAGTGCCCGCTCCGCGGATGTGCCTCCGATGTGGGGATGCAGGAGCCTCAAGTTCTAGGTGCATGGTGTCCCGGGTCTCTCGATTGGAGCTGTTGACTGCCCGCCATCAGGGTAGGACCGGCGGGCCGATAGCAAAGGCGGGGCGGCTACGGGCCTGTGCGCGGTTTGCGGTCCAAGGACCGGGGGCCGGATAGGTAATCCCACGCCTACGGTGCCAGCGGAACACGGTAGATGTGGAAGGAGTATTCCCGGTCGAAGGAGTCGGTAAAGCTGCCGTTTCCGTCGGAAGGGAGCATGCGGTCTTCGAAAAGCACCTCAACGTCCCTTCCCCGGACGTCTTCCGGCAATTGGAAAGACCGCGCGCCCGGTTCCGTGCCGCCGTCGAGCATCGCGAAAACGTAGGCATAGGTTCCATCGGTCTTGAGCATGGTGTCCGTTCCGGTGCCGAAGGAGTATTCGTAGGACTGGGTGTTGATGACCGGTGCCAGTTCATGGATCTTCGTGTTCACTTCCCGCACGGCCTGGATCTGGTCGCGTCCGCAGAAGCCGGGGTCCAGCTGCGACGCCCGGAACACGTTGGACGTTTCGCAGGGGCCGGAGAAGCTCTGGTTGAAGTACAGAATGCCGCGTGCCTCGTTGATCACCGCGCTCATGACTGCTCCCTGCACCGGACCTGGCCCTGCGTAGCCCGAAAAGGTGCCCTCCGCGGGACCACCGTTCAGGTTTTCGACAAAGTGCCAGATTGGCTGCAGTTCGCCGTCTGCCGCATCCCGCATGCGCAGCGCTTCCACCGCCCGCCCATAGCTCGACGCCGTCCGGCACGCCGGCTGGCTGATCGGCACCAGGTAAGGGCTGCGGTAGGGCTGCAGCGAGCAGTGCGGGATGGTGTACCAGTACATGTCCATCGACACGACATCGGTTGGACCGTTGACCAGGTTTTCCGCGTCCTTCGCCGGCATGTCGGTGCTGATGACCATCTGGGTGAAGTTCGCCATCTTGAACATTCCCGGCGGTGCCTTGTCCGCCCGTGCCTCAAGGCGACGCAGTCCCTCCTGCGGGCTGAACCGCCCATCGACCTCGTCATCAAGGAAGGTTCCCACCCAGTTGGGGTTGTCCGGAGCGAACGTGGGGTTGAGCCCGTCACCAATCCAGTACACGTCGTTCTCTTCGAAGAGCCGAAAATCTGTGTCCTCCGAGAGCCCGATGTAGGTATTGACCCCCAGCGACTTGTCGTACTGGACCTCTTCACTGCTGCTGATGCCGTTGTGCCACGCAACGATCGGGAAGAAGGACGGATCGGACCACCCGGCCGCTTCGGCATTATCGTATTCCGACCAGTAGTCCGGTCCGCCCTCCCAGGGGATGCGCGGCAGCCTGAGGTCGCCGGACTGGTCCTGGCCCTCCGCCGGCATATCCGTCCCCCCGGTGCATCCGCTGATTCCCACGGCGAGCGCAGCTGCGAAGAAAGCCGCGGTGCTTCCCCGCCGGGCCGTCCTGCTCCAGCCGATGGCGCTTTGCCCCGTCATGGTTCCTCCCTGGATTGGCTGGCGGATTGTCCCGGCGGCGGACTGTGCAGCCCGCGGAACGCCCCTGCGGCGCCGGACATGAGGAAAAGCAGGGCGGCGGACATGGAGAAATTGAGGCCGTCGAAAATGGCCAGCAGAACCCCGCCGGCCAGGAGGGACGCCGCAACCGCTGCCCCCTGTGCCCGGACGGTGCTGCCGCGCGGTGCCGTGGCGAACGCCGTCCGCAGGGCGCCTGTCATCGAGCATCCCAATACGAGGAGCAACAGACCGGTACCGACCAGTCCCAGCTCCACCAGGGCCGTGAGGTAACCATTGTCGAAAATCCGGTAGTGCGGCAGGAACGTTCCGAATCCACGGCCGAAGAACGCATTCCGCAGGGCTATTTCCACCGCCACCGAGTAGCTGTCCGTACGGGACAGCGAACTGGAATCGTTGCCCAGGCTCAGGAACATGCCACGGATGGTTCCCGCCATGCCGGGCACACCGACGTAGACGATTCCGAGCAGGGTTGCCGCCGCTGCCAGGGCTTTCAAACGGACGGAAGCGGACCAGCTCGGTACCAGGGCGAGCACCCCAACTGCGGCCCCAATGAGCGCCGAACGTGAACCGGATATCACCGATATCAGGGCCACGGCGGCAGCCGGCCACCAGCGGGCAGCGAAGCTCCGGTGCTGTTCGGTAAGGGCGAGCATCAAGGCGATAGGCAGGACCATGGAGAGAACGGTGGCGTATTCCAGTGGTTGGGAGGCAGCACCGGAGGGCCGGACGAAGTCCCCCCGGTTGGAGACGACGGTATAGGCGGTGTCCGCACTGAAACCCGGCAGCTGGATCCATTCAAGCAGGCTCTGCCCGGAGACGAACTGAGCCAGTCCCAACAGCGCGGCCAGGCCTCCGATCAGGGCGAACCGGCGCATGAGGCAGAGCCAGCGGGATACGGAGGTGACGCCGTCGTTGGCGACCAGGGCGATGCCCACCCAGCCGGCGACCCGCACGAGTCCGCTGTCAGCCGGAGTGGACTCGCTCGGCGGCATTCCCTGCAGATTCGCCATGGCATAGCTGATCAGCACGCTCGCAAGAAAAAGCAGCAGCACTGCACGGACCACCGGCGATCCGCCGGCCAGGGGGGTGGATCGGCGCAGGCGTTCGAACGCCCACCAAGACAGTCCGAGCACCCCCCACAGCGTGGATGGCCTGCCGATGGCGCCAAGGGCTTCGATGGTCAGGTAGGAGGGAACGGCCAAGGTCAGGATGAGGTAAATGGTCAGGAAAGACACCGCGTCCCCCATCGTGCTCCCGCCTGCCTGTCCGGGCTCCAGCCGGACCGGGAGACGGCTTACCGCTGCCATCGGGTTCTCCTTTTCCTGCGGGCAGCCGCCGCGTCAGTGGCGGCTGCTGCGGCGCAGGATAGCCCCAGCCCTGCCACCGAAAGCGCGACCAGTGCCTTGACCTCACCCGTGCGGGTTTTACCGAAAGACGTGATGATCAGGTCTTCAGGGGAGCGTTCCACGGTGATAAAGGAACCTGGCTGGGCAGCTGTCTCCGCCTGGAGCGCCGCGCTGACGCGCCGCACGTCGGTCAGCACGGCGTCCATGCCTTCCTCTACCTCGGCCGGGGACGATGCGGCCACTTGCACTGATAGAACGGGCCGGCCGAAGGACGGTACCCACTGTCCACCGCTGTCCAGCATGCCGATCGAAGTTCCTGCCCGGATCCCGGTTCCGAAAAGTGAGGCTGTGGTTGAGGCAAGTTTTGCTGGTTTGGTTCCCGCCAGGACTTTCCGTTCCACGATCGCCGTGAAATCGATCAGCGTCTGGGTCCCGGTCCCAGCCAGCTGGCGGCTTTCCCCCGGAACCCCTGGCTCCACAAAAACGTAGTCAGCCTGGGCGGCGTACACCGTCCCAGACTGTCCAAGGACGGTGTACGCCGCCCAGATACAGCACATTCCGGCCAGGACGACGTACCAGCGGCGGGCCAGCACTCCGAGAAGCTGCGAGGCGGTCACCGGACCCGTGCGTCTTTCCCCAGGGCAGCGTCCCGGTTGGTTCCGGGTGCACCCCCGGCGGCATCTGGCGCTCCGCTCCCGGTTCCGTGGACCGGCTGGTTTCCGGATGCCGGCAGGCCGGTGCGGCTGGTTCCGGCCACCGCGGAGCCGGCCGGAGCCGCTCCCGCCTTCCGCTGCCGGCGGCTGATCAGCAGGCCGTCCAGTAGAGCCGTAAACATCAGTGTTCCGACCAACCCTGCCAAACCGGCCAGCGCCATGACCTGGAGGCTCTGTTTGAAATTGAGGTCCGCCTCCGTGGCAATCACTACTGGCATGATGTCGATCCGCTGCTCCGCTGTGACGCCAAGCTCGTCCTGCATCCGGGCGAGCGTCGCGGGGAGCGTCGCCATGGCGGCGTTAAGGAGCTCCAGGGACTCCGCGGCAGTATCCGCCTCTGCCTGCACCACAATGATCGATCCGCTGGTAGTCCGGTCCGGCTCCACGACGTAGGTGGCGGACGGGTGGTCTTCCAATACCCGTTCGCGGATATCGGTGGCGTTCGTCTGCCGGACCAGCACATCCATCGCCTCGCCCATCCCTCCCAGCTGGAGGTACGGGTTCCCGGCGTCGCCCACCGCGGCCGACGGCGGCATAAGCACCATGCTCCCCTGTGCCTCGTAGGACGGCGGGACCAGCATGTTGGCCGCGGCGCACAGCGCACCTGTCAGCAGCACACCGACCAGAACCAGATACCAGCGGCGGGCGATCACCCGCAGGCTTTGCGGAGCCTTCATCTTTCCCCCGATCCCATTCCCGCGCGGGCGCGGAGCAGTTCCTTGACCCGGTCCAACCCGTCCTTGCCGGCCACGCGCAGCAGCACGGTCTTAACCGCGCTGCGAAGCCCGTCCCTGGCGGCCCGGCGCGGGAGCGTCAGGAGAAGTTCGCGGGCTTGGTCCAGCACCGAAGCGGGCAGCGCGGAGTCCAGCAGCCCGGGGAATGACCTTCTGTGCGGTCCCGGTGCCGTCCGCCGGCCGCGGATCCGGTTACTGACGTTCCCGCCGTGGACAATTTGCAGCCATCCCGGCGGGCCGGGTACTTCCCGCACCGGCATGCTGCGCCCGAGCATCGTGTGCCAGTCGTTCCAGCACGTCAGCGCGTCTTCCCATGGCTCCACCACGGAACAGAACGCATTCGTACGGTCGGTGCGGGCGTAAAGGGAGGTGCCGTGGAGGATGAGTCCCCGGGGCAGGTATAGGGCTGCCCGCGCAGGTTCTGTCTCCCCGGCCGCCCGCTGCAGGCGGTCCACGAAATCGGTTGCCAGGCCGTCGTCGTTGTCCAGGTTCGTGGTTATCAATGCCTCTCCCGGGACCTGCCCCGAGTCCTGGACCACGGCCCGCAGGTCGCCAAGAAGTTCCGCCCGGTTCACCGAGGCACGGAAAACCGGAGTAAACGTTCCCCCAGCGGACCAGTCGCTGATTTTTTCCCGGAGCCACCCCGGACTTTCGGGGTCGAAGTAGATGACCCAGCCAAAGCGGGGATTGGTCTGCGCTGCAACCGAGGCCAGGCAGTAGCGTTCGAAGAGACCGGCCCGTTCCCGGAGCCAGCCCTCCCGGGCACGTACCAGGCTCTCCGCTCCGGGGGTCGGCAGGTTGAAGCGGGTGATCAGAAAGTGGTCACCCGTGAAAGCCGGCGCTGAAGCCTCAATGGCCTGCAGCAGGTCCCGGGCCCGCGATCCCCATGAGTGCTCCATGGCGGCCTGCTGGCGCATCCGGATCTGTTCCGGGTCCGGTGTCTCGTTGGCGAGCCGCTTCACCGCTGCTGCGAAACCTTCGGCGCCGTCTTCAAGCAGGATGTGCCCGGAGTTCAGCCAGCGGGCGGCCGGCAGATCGGTAGCCACCACCGGCAGGCCGGCGGACAGGTAGTCCAGGGTCTTGAGCGGGAAGCTGGCACGGTTGAAGGGCGTGTCACTGTAAGGAGTAATCCCTACCGTGACTGTTTCCAGCTGCTCCGCGGCCGCGGCAGCTGACATTTCCCCCAGCCAGGTCACGTTGTTGTGGCTGAGCAGGTCATCAAGGCCGGCACCCACGGCGGGGTCGCGTTCGGTGCGTGGGCCAATGACGGTCAGGGCCGTCCCGGATGCCACCACGGCTTGGAGTATCTCCAGGTCCAGCCGCTCGTTGAGCTGGCCCACCAGCGCCGCTCCCGGCCGGCGTGTTTGGGCCTGGCCGTCCGACGGCGTCAGGCAGCCGTTGGGCAGCACCATCACCTCCGTCCCGGGAACGATCTGCTGCAACTGGGCAGCCAGGTAGGGTGAGACCGCCACCACCAAATCCGCTTCCCGGAGGTTGTATTCCATGCAGCGCCGGATCCTGCCCGCCGGCAGCCCCATCAGGGCAGCACCGGCGAGCCAGTCATCGGTCACGAAAAACACTCTGATACCCGCGGCCCCGCGCGGGAAACGGGCCATGGGTCCGGCGACGACGACGGCCCCGGGGCTGGGTGAGCGCATCTTGAGCAGTGCCCGCCGCAGGATTCGTTCGGCCACGAGCCGCACCACGGGACGCGTGGCACCAGGGGGAACGGGCACGGTGAGGCGTTCCACTCCCGGGTGCACAGTTTCCCGGGAAGGGAGGATGCCCTTGGCCCGATCGCCCAGCACCGGTGCCGGCGGGTCGGCCCAGATAACGTCGCGGTGCGCGGCCAGGGCGGTGGCCAGCTGTTTCTCCGTGCCCGCGATTGCGTCCCACGGCGTGCCTGCTATCCACAGCAGCGGAGTCGTTGGTCTCATCTGGTCCTCCCCGTCGTAACTGGTCGGTCCAGTCCTGCGCCGGGCTGGGAGGGACCGGCTGCGCCGCTGAGCATGATCCGGCCCAGCAGCGGCTCATGGGCCAGCAGCACCAGCCTGTTTCCAGCCGTCAATTCCGCCAGAAGCCGGTAGCCCTCCGGCTCCGAGGTGCCGTTGATGATGACCAGGGAACATCCGGCGAGGAAATCCGTGGCGCCGGCAACCGCTGCGGGATCGGCCACATAGGCGAGCACCCTGTTTCCGTGGGTTTCCGTACGGGGCGTTTGCCCGCTGGTAACAATCGTGAGCGGGGGCAGGGACGGGTTCAGGTCCAGGCCCCTGCGCAGGGCGCGCTGCGAGCGGTCATTAGCGGGCGCCCCGAACTGGACTGCTTCGTCCAGGCCCTCGCGCCGCACCAGGTCGGTAATGGTCCGGGACCAGTCATCGCCGAGCAGCTTCTGTTTGATGGGTGAGAGCCGCAGCCGGACCTCCTTAACCGGGCCGGTCCGCAGCTGCCAGCGGAGGCGGCGGCGCACCCGCTGATTAATCAGCTGGAGCGGTGGGAGGCGCGATGCCGGGCCCGACGCCGTACCGCAGGCCTGAAGCTGCTTGGCCAATT
The DNA here is from genome assembly GCF_031988865.1 of Arthrobacter sp. NCBI lineage: Bacteria > Bacillati > Actinomycetota > Actinomycetes > Micrococcales > Micrococcaceae > Arthrobacter > Arthrobacter sp. Next base: position 1,689 of record NZ_DALZXY010000083.1, on the reverse strand, counting down.
CCTGTTCCCACTGCTCATCCGAACGCACCGGCGGCGGGCAAATCGACGCCCGGGCCGGTGCAGTCCCGGTGAATGGCACCCCCAGGGCCCGGCGTATCCGGTCGAGCTCCGAATGGCGCAGTTCTGGGAACCTACCGGCGGCAGCCTGGGCCTGGCCGTGTTCCCCGGAGCACAGCAGGGTCCGGATATGTGTGGCCCAGAGAACGGGATCCGGGTCCGGGGCATTCCGGTCGGTGAAGGTGTCCGTCAGTGCCTGGGTAGTCCAGTCCCGGGCTGTCTGGGCGTTGCCGGACGCTAATTCGGTGAACGCCAGTCCGGTGATGGCTTCGGGGATGAAATAGAAGTTCAGGCACTTGAGGAATTCCCTGCGGGCGCCGTCGAGGTCCTGTCCATCCAGGCTGCGCCAGCCCGCAGCCAGGAACCCGCGGTCCCTGCCGCCCACGCTGAAGGCGGCAGGGCGTTGGCCGGCGGGAGCAAGCATCAGGCTGCCGGCGGGGCCGGCCTGGATGATCCGTTGTCCGGGCGTGCGGCGGGCGGTGAGCTGGAGCCATTCGAGGACCTGGCTTCGGGACGCCTGCACATGGCGGGTATGCGCCAGGTCGTGTCCGGCCCGGACGATGCCCTCCAGCCTGTCTGGGTCGGCAAACAGGACATCGAGTTTGTCCGCGATCTCCGCAGGCCCGCCCAGGACACAGTTTTCCATGTCCACGAATCCGAAGGCGGCCAGCGCCGGTGTGTCCTCGGCGACCAGGCAGGCCCCGGCGGCAGGAATTTCCAGATGCTTGCGGACGAGGTCCCGGGACATACTCCCGCAGGCCGGGACAAAAACGCTGGCACTGAGCAGGCGGGCATATTCGGCACCATGCACGGTGCGGCCGGCGCCGCTGCCCCAGCCGTAGTGCGGCATGGTCATGGTGGCGAAACGCTGTGAAAGAACCCGGCCGACGGCGTTGCGCCAGGGATAGTGCCGTTCCTGGCTGCCGGTGAAGAGCACCGGGATGTTTTTCGCCCCGGGATAGCGCCGGAACACCGCGGGATCAACTGCATTTGGCCAGACGAAGAGGCGGTCCGCGATTTCCGGAGTGTATTCCGCCATGGACACCGAGTTCGTGAAGAAGTCCGCCACTCCCCAGCGTTCCATGTCGGAGAGAAAGACGGCCCGGGCCAGGTCATAGGCGTCGGAATGCAGGAAACCCAGCTTGGGAATGTCCGGACGGCTGCCGGTATTGCGGATCCGCCGCTCCCCCGCGTAGACACCGGATTCGAAGACGCTCAGCGCGGGCTCGAACGCATCGCATTCGGCCCCGTAGTCACAGTCCCTGTCGATCACCCGCACGTCGAAGAAGTGCCCGAGAGTCTGGACATGTTCATCCAGATGCCGGTTGAGGAACGCGGGGAGTCCCGGCCGTGTCCAGCGGAACAGCAGCAGCCGTGGCCGATCGTTGGGCGCGGTACTCATGCTGTCTCCTTTTGGTGCCGCCCATGGCGCAGCGGCAGTTGGATACGGTCATAGGCGGCCAGCAGCGTGCCGGCCCGCCCGCTCATGCTCGCGGGCAGCACCCGCCGGAGCATGGGCGCGCTCAACACGGCGTAGGCGGCGCATCCGGACAAGCCGCCAACCAGCAGCCTCATAAAGTCGCTGTTGGCTGCGCCGGCTCCAACCAGAGCCAGCAGGCCGGCGGCTGTGGC
>NZ_DALZXY010000082.1:0-16223 GCF_031988865.1 Arthrobacter sp. | reverse complement strand
AACGCGGCGTCAGTGGCGGCACCCACGGCAATGTGGTCCGGGTGCCCGGTAAGCCCGTCGGGTCCGAAGGTGGCGACGACGTCGGGGCGTTCCTCCGCGAGGATGCCGCCGATCCGCTCCGTGAGTTCGGCCACGGGCACCCCACTGAGCTGCCCGTCGTCGTACTCCAGCCATTCGTGGCGGTCCGGCGGGCGGCCGTGCGCCGTCCACGCCGCGTCCATTTCCCGGCGACGGACTGTGCCGAGTGGCTCGTGCAGCGGCGGATAGGCCGGATCAACCTGCCCGGCGCCGCCGTCCGTGGCGTGGACGAGGATAAAGCGGAAACCGGGATCGTGTTCGTGCAGCGCCACTGTTCCGGCCAGCCCGTAGGCGTCATCATCGGGGTGGGCCACGACCAGGGCCAGGACGCATGGGGCGGACATTTCGGGCTCCTCCGCTTCGGCTGGGAAGTTTTGGCCACCGGTCCCAGTTTAGAAGCGTCGGCGCTACTGTGGTGGCCCCATGGAATATTTCAGTGCCGAGGGATATGAGCTGGCGCGTCAGGTGCTGCAGCGTGGCATCGCGGCGGTGTTCCTGATTGCGTTCCTGGCAGCTGCGGCCCAGTTCCCCGCGCTGCTCGGTGAGCGGGGCCTGCTGCCGGCACCGAAATACCTCAAACGCACGGCCGGACGGCGGATCCCCACGCTCTTCCGCCTGCACTATTCGGACCGGTTCCTCCGTGCCGTGGTGTGGACCGGCGCCGTGGCAGCGGCGCTGCTGGTGGTGGGCCTGCCGCAGCAGGGTCCGCCGTGGGTGCCGATGCTGGGTTTCGGTTTGATCTGGTTTCTTTACCTTTCGATCGTTAACGTGGGCCAGGTTTTCTACGGCTTTGGGTGGGAGTCCCTGCTGCTGGAGGCCGGATTTCTGGCTGCCTTCCTTGGGTCAAATGAAGTGGCTCCCCCGGTCACGGTGCTGTTCCTGTTCCGCTGGCTGGTGTTCCGGCTGGAGTTCGGCGCGGGATTGATCAAAATGCGCGGGGACCGGGTCTGGCGGGACCTGACCGCGCTCTACTACCACCATGAGACCCAGCCGATGCCCAACCCGGCCAGCTGGTTCTTTCACCATCTACCGAAACCGCTGCACAAGGCCGAGGTGCTTGGGAACCATTTCGCCCAGCTGGTGGTTCCGGTGTTCCTCTTTTTCCCGCAGCCGGTGGCCTCCATCGCCGCCGCCCTGGTGATCATCACGCAGCTGTGGCTGGTGCTTTCCGGAAACTTCGCCTGGCTCAACGTCCTGACCATCCTCGTGGCCTTCAGCGCGGTGGACGACGCCGCCGTCCGGGCTGTGCTCCCCTGGGCATCCTTTGAATCGGCGGAGCCCGCGGCGACCCCTGTGTGGTTCATCGCGGTGGTGCTGGTGATGACGCTGGCCATGCTCTACTGGGCCTGGGAGCCGCTGCGGAACCTGTTCAGCAAACAGCAGCTGATGAACGCGTCCTTTAACCGCTGGCATCTGTCCAACGCCTATGGGGCGTTCGGGAGCATCACCCGACGGCGGAACGAAGTGGTCATCGAAGGAACCATGGACGAGCCGGGGCCGGACGCCCGTTGGCAGGAGTACGGATTCCATGGCAAGCCCGGCGATCCGGGACGGTGGCCCCGCCAGTTCGCTCCGTACCATCTGCGGCTGGACTGGCTGATGTGGTTCCTAGCCCTGGGGGCTTCGGGCGGCAACTGGTTTCCGGTCCTGCTGCAGAAGCTGCTGGCGGCCGACCCGCAGACACTGAAACTGCTGCGGGAGGACCCGTTTGGCGGTGTGCCGCCGCACTGGATCCGCGCCCGGGTCTTCCGGTACAGGTTCTCAACGCCGGAGGAACTGCGCCAGAAGCACATCTGGTGGGTCCGGGAACCGGCCGGCGTCCTGGTGCATCCAGTGCAGCGCGGAAACGCGTGAGGATTTTTTCCCGGACGCTTTGTTTACCGGGGCATGGTTTACCGGGGCTTGGTTACCGGGACATGGTTTACCGGGGCTTGGTTTACCGGGGCTTGGTTTACCGGCTACTAGTTCAGCCGGCTCTTTGTTCCGCCCGGGCACTCAGACCCCGCCCGGGCGCTCAGACCCCGTCCGGCTTGGTGATCACGGTGTGCGTGGCGTGGTCGTACAGGAACGTCAGCGGACCTCCGGCATGCTGGAAACCATAGTTCGCGCCGTCAAAGTGGGCCCCAAACCCGTAGTTCTCGTCCCAGGAACCGTTCAAGGCGGCCTTGAACTCATAATCGCCGGCAGGAAGTTCGACGCCGAGTTTCCAGAGTTCGTCGCTGCGGTCAAAGCTCATCTGGACCGCTTCGTCCGCCGGTGACCAGTCGGCTCCGCCGAGCAGGGCACCAAAGTTGCCGGCAACGGCAACTGATCCCGGTTGGGGGAAGGAAGGTCCCTCGTAGTGGTCTTCGGAATGCGACCCGTGGGGCTGTCTTCCGGGACCGCCGACGGCCTGGTCGCGGAGTGCCTCTTCCAGGACTGCCTCGTTGCGGGTCTCGGCCGGCGTCACGGCCGCACTGGATTTCCTGGTTTCGGACAGGGCAGCCTGCATCTGCTCAACGTCGGGGAAATCGGCGAGGGCAGCCCGGCCCGCTCCGGTGATGCTCCAGCCGGCCCGGCCTTCCTTCAGGATCCAGCCGGCCTTGACCAGCTTGGTGCTGGCGGTGACCATCGCGCGCTCGCCGCGGGCCACCCCACTGGCCAGCAAATCAGCTTCCGTCCCTTCCAGCGGCACCCGTTCCAAGGCCTGCCGCAGCACGTCGGCACGGCCCGTTTTCCCCGGGTTCGACGGCTCCTGGGCGGCCAGGATTTCGAGGATGGCTTTCATCCGGCTGGCGGTGTTCTCAACGCTGTTTTTAGGCAAGGCGGGGTCCTCCTGATTGGTTTGCGCAGTCTGGGCTGCTGGGCTGGTTTTCGCGCCCGATGCTGATTGACGCGCCCGATACTGATTGGCCAGATGCTAATTGGCTTGTGCTGTGCTTGGAAGCAGCGGGTCCGTCCCGGCGAAGATTTCGAGCAGGCGGTCCGGCGCCCCTTGACGCAGCTGGGCGTACCTGCGATACCCGGCCAACAGCGCCGCTTCGGCGTCGTCCACCGTGAGCCCCGGCAACAGGTCCTCCGCTGCTCCCGCTGTCGCGGGGTCCCAGTCCAGGCCCAGGGCCGCGTATACAGAGGTGAGCACCCGGCGCAGCGGTTCAGCGTCCTGGACCACCACCACCGAGGAAAACAGCCATGCTCCGGAAACCACGCGCTGCGCGGTACCCACCAGTTTGATGGGCTTGATCCCGAGGCTAGCTCCAGCGCTGTCTCCAACACCGGGTCCGGCACTATCTCTAGCTCCAGCACCAGTCCCGTCGCTGTTCCCGAGGCTAGTTCCAGCACCTGCTCCCCCATGCACGGAGTACTCCCCGGGGCAGTACTCCCCCGGGATCTCTCCCACTCCGGCCGGGACCCCGGCGTCCTGCAGCGCACCGGCCAGCAGCTCGGCGAAACCGGCAAAGCGGGCCAGGGAACGGGCAACGGCGTTGGGCTCGGGTTCGATGTGGTCCAGAATCAGGCAGCCCCCATGGTAGGCCGCAGCCCGTCCGCCGGCCTTGCGGACCAGCGGCTCGAAACCTTGCTCGCGGCACGCAGCGGCAGCGGCCGGGAAACCCGGCAGGCGGGCGTCACGCTGGCCAAAGGCAACCGTGGGCCGCGGGCGGTAAATCCGCAGGGCAGGGCCAAAGTTCCCGCTCCGGGCCGCCGACAGCAAGGCGAGCGCGCATTCGAGGTCCGCTTCGGCCCCGAAGGATTCGCGCTGGCGGTAAACGTCGAGCACCCGGCCGGGTGCGTCCACCGGCTAGCCCCTGCCCAGCGGACGCACGGTCAGGATCTGTTCGCTGCGTCCGAAGGGTCCGGTCGCATCATGCAGCACCGAGGACGTCAGGCCGATACCGTCAGTGCCGAACGTAACGCGGGTATCCAAGCCGAGCCAGCGTCCTGCCGGCTGCCGGTACAGGTGCATCTGGAGGTCCACGTTGGGGAACATCCAGCTCTCCCCTCCCGGCGGTACCCGCGCGGCGATCCCGTTGGCGGCGTCCACGAGTCCCAGCAGGCTGACCAGATCCGGGGTGGGCCCGCCGTCGACCATCTCGAAGGGCGACCGCACCCAGACCTGGCCGCGGCCCGGACGCAGGCCGGGCACCGCACGGAATTCCAGCGTGTTGATGAAGTTCCCGGGCCACGCAGTCATTCCGTTGTAGCCGGTTGCTTCCTGGGGTCCGGGCATCGCATCGTCCTCAAGCGCGGCCACTTCGGCGGAATCACCGAGGGCCAGGCGCCAGGCAGTCGCCCGGATAGCGGTCCGGCCGCCGGCTATAAGCTCGGCCTCGAGCAGTTCGATCGTGCGGCCCGGGCGGATTACTTTGGTCCTCACATCGAAGATGCCTTGTGGAATGATTCCCAGGATTTCGAAGCTGACCCGTGCCAGGCGCATGTCCGGGCGGGGATCCGCCTGTTCCAGGCAATGGACCAGCAGACCTGCTGCCGGGGCCATGTGCTGTTCGTGGTCGTTCCAGGCTCCCTGCGTGTGGATCGTAGACTCGAACGTTCCCTCACCCAGCGAGCGGTAATACGATTCCGACACAAATCCTCCTGGCAGGTCCTCAAAGATGCGCTCTCAGGCTACAGGAGCCGGTCCGGCCGCGGCACGTCAGGGGCGGCCCCGGTCGGTTTGTGCGCAGCCCTTCCTAGCCTCCCGGACCGGCGGCAGAATGGGGCGGGCAGCCTGACCATGCAGGGCAGATTCCCCGGGCTGCGCCCCGTCCCCTCCTTTTGGCTTGATCGAGAAGAAATCGAGGAAGCATGAAGTACACGCATCTGGGCCGGTCCGGTGTGCAGGTTTCCCGCCTGTGCCTGGGCACCATGAACTTCGGGCCGAAAACCCCCGAGGAGGACGCCCACACAATCATGGACGCCGCCCGGGAAGCCGGGATCAACTTCTTCGATACGGCCAATGTCTACGGCTGGGAAAACAAGGGCTTGACGGAGGAGATCGTCGGCCGCTGGTTCGCCAAGGGCGGTGGCCGGCGCGAGGATACCGTGATCGCCACCAAACTTTATGGCTCCATGGGGCCCGGCCCGAACGATACCTTCCTTTCCGCACTGAACATCCGCCAGGCCCTGGATGCCAGCCTGAAGCGGCTACAAACCGACCACATCGACCTCTACCAGTTCCACCACGTGGACCGGAACACACCGTGGGACGAGATCTGGCAGGCCATGGAAACCGCCGTCGCCCAGGGGAAAGTCATTTACAACGGCAGCAGCAACTTCGCCGGCTGGCACATCGCCGAGGCCCAGGAGACCGCCCGGCGGCGGCGCTTCAACGGGTTGATCAGCGAACAGTCCATTTACAACCTGCTCACCCGCGCCGTGGAACTGGAAGTCATTCCCGCCGCGCAGAAGTATGGATTGGGGCTCATCCCCTGGTCCCCGCTGCAGGGAGGGCTACTCGGCGGCGTCCTGAAAGCCCAGAACGACGGCGGCAGGCGGGCCGAGGGACGGGTACAGGACATGCTGGCCAAGCACCGGAACCAGATCCAGGCCTATGAGGATCTGGCCGGGGACCTGCAGATCGAACCCGGCATCCTGGCGCTCGCCTGGCTGCTGCACCAGCCAGCCGTCAGCGCTCCGATTGTTGGGCCGAGGACGTCGGGCCAGCTGGATGACGCGCTCGCAGCCCTCGACGTCGAACTCGATGAGGACACGCTGGCGAAGCTGGATGCGATCTTCCCCGGCCACCGCCCGGCGCCGGAGGATTACGCCTGGTAGGCCGCGAATCCCGCCGGCGGTGCGTGGATCTCTCCAGAAGCGTCTTGGTGACCAGCTGCGGTCAGGTGACCAGCTGCGGTCAGGTGACCAGCTGCGGTCAGGTGCCCAGCCGCGTTTAGGTGACCAGCGGCGGTTAGGTGCCCAGCTGCGCAGGCTCAATCAGCTGTGGACCGTTGTTGCGGACTGAGTTGACCTCGCTGGAGACCACCCGCGGGCTAAGCACCGGTTCAGGAATCGCGTCGAGCAGGCGGGCTATGGCCTCCGCGTCCGTGAGCGTCGGGTCCAACCATTGGGCGTACATGTCCGTCGGCACCACCAGCGGGGTGCGGTCGTGGATGTGCCCGAGTTCGTCGGCGGCTTGCGTGGTGATTATGGTGACGCTGAGCAGCCACTTGTGCTCATGATCTTCGGGCAGGTTCGGATCCGGCCAGAATTCATACAGTCCGGCGAACGCGATGGGGTTCGGGACCGTGGGATGCAGGTAAGTCGGGATCTTCCCGTCCTCCGTTTTCTCCCACTCGTAGTAGCCGTCTGCGGGAACCAGCGCCCGCCGTTTGACCGCGGCCTTCCGAAACGCCGGTTTTTCCAGGATCGTTTCTCGCCGGGCGTTGATCATCCTGGAACCGATTTTCGGATCCTTGGCCCACACCGGGACCAGCCCCCACTTGGCCGTCGCCAGGCGGCGCACGGTTCCGTCCGCTCCGCGGCGCTCAGTGATGATGCGCACGTCATCGGTGGGTGCCACATTCCAGGATGGCTCTACGTCCTCCCCCACCACTTGCTCGGCCCCGAAGGCTGAAACCAGGTCCGACGTCGCCCGGGCCATCACGTATCGTCCGCACATGCGGTTTATTGTGCCCCAGCGCAAGGCAGCTGCCCAGCGGTTGCCGGCACCTGGAGGCTGGCACCCAGGGGCTGCCGGCACCTGGAGGCAGGCGCCCAGGGGTTGCCAGCGTCTGGAGGCGTGCGCCCAGCGGTTGCCGGCACCTGGAGGCAGCCGGCACCTGGAGGCTGGCACCCAGGGGCTGGCTGCCGACCGCCAGGGGGCTGACCGGCCCTACCCGCGCCGTCGACCTTTATTCGAACGTATGTTCTACTTAAGGAATGGATCACGAGGCGGCGCAGCGGCTGGCTTCCCGTTATGCCAGGCGCGCCGAACCCTTCGGACTAACCCCCGAAGAGCTTGATTTTGACCACTTCCCCGTGACGACTTCCATGCCCGGAATTCCTATCTGGGCATGGATCCGCTTCCCTGGCTGCGCCGAGCTTGTAAAAGGCGAAACCTGCACCTGGTCTGCGAAAGCAGTGCAGGTACTTTGGGAAGATGCCGGCCTGCGGCGCTCCACCTGGGTGTGGGCCTCGGCAGTTTCCCGGCGTCCCACGGAGGGCAGGCAGAGCACCCCCAGGACCCCGCCCGGGAAGGGTGAAGAATTTTGACGTTCCAGCCCTCAGGCGTGGCGGGCTTCGGCCGCCTCGTGGGAAGCAATGCTGAGCTTGTCGATCCAGGCCAGGGCCATGGCCGAGGCAATGAAGGCGATGTGGATGACGGTCTGCCAGAGCAGGACATCCCCCGCATGGACGCCAAGCTCTGGATCCTCGAAATAGGTGCGCGCTTCCACGAAGGACTTCAGCAGGTGCACCGAGGAAATCCCGATGATGGCCATGGCCAGCTTGACCTTGAGGATGTTCGCGTTGACTTGGGAGAGCCACTCGGGCTGGTCGGGGTGCCCATCTACTGACAGGCGGGAGACGAAGGTCTCATAACCGCCAATAATGACCATGATGATCAGGTTCGCCACCATCACCACGTCCACCAGGCCCAGGACCATCAGCATCATCTCCGCCTCATTCAGAGTGGTGATGTGCGTGGCAAGGTGCCACAGCTCCTGCATAAAAGTCACCACGTAGAGCATCTGCGCCACGATCAGACCGAGGTACAGCGGCGCCTGTAGCCAGCGGCTGGCAAACATTACGGCACCCAGGTAGCCGCGGGCGCGGATGCCGGGACCAACCGGCGCGGGCATTCCTGCCACAACCTCGGGCCGGATCTTTTCATGCAGGACGGACAACGAATCTCCTCAGTTTTATTCCCCGGAGGGACTGTCGGCCCTTGTGGGAGCAGCGTCACCAACGAATGCCGTGGGCTGGGTCACATTACGGCGCAGTCGTAATCCCGTGGGGCCGTCCTGCAAAGGAGATCCCCGAGTGAGGAGGGTGCGTCAGGTGCGTCAGGAGTTCATGGCGGCGATCTGCAGCAGGTTGCCGCAGGTGTCGGAGAAGACCGCCGTCGTCACCGGTCCCATCTGGGTGGGCGGCTGCGTAAATTCGACACCGAGCGCAAGGAGTCGTTCATACTCCGCCTGCACATCCTCGACGGCGAAGGAATTGAACGGGATGCCATCGCTGACCAGCGCTTCCTTAAAGGGCTGCACGGCCGGATGTCCGCTCGGCTCGAGCAGCAGTTCGACGCCACCGGCCTCACCGGGGTTCCCAACGGTCAGCCAGCGGGCGCCGCCTGCTGGCTCATCGGCGCGCTTTTCGAAGCCGAGGACGCGGGTGTAGAAGTCCAGCGCCTTTGCCTGGTCGTCAACGAAAATGCTGGTCAGGGTAATTCTCATGACTGCTCCCTTTCGGCTGCCGCTGGTGCGGGGCAATGTTCAAGACCGCTGGTGCGGGGCACTGTTCAAGACCGCTGTTGCGGCTCGACCAGGCGCCATCCCGCTAGGACTGTACGTGGATGCGCCGGTGCCGGTGCTCCAGAAGCAGCCTGGCCCCATTGAGGATCAGCGTCTCCACTGGAACATCCTGCTCCACAGCCAGCTCTTCCAGCTCCCGACCGAGTTTCGGCGGAATATACACCTCGACATTCATGGGTTTAACGGTATCGCTGACTGAGGCCCTCCGATGACCACTGAGGCCGGGTCACAACAGTCCAGCGAGACTTCTGCCAGTGCAGCCACTCAGCCGGCATTGCACCGGAGGTCAGCGGGGCCGCCCGATGCTATTCTTGGGGAATCGAAAGTATGTTCTAAGGAGGGGTGCGGATGCCTGTTTTTTCGGGGAATACTCCGGGGACCTCATCCCGCTCGCAGGCATTGTCCGACGCCGATGCTGCCTCAGGTTTCCCCAGCCCCTCCCGCGATTATTTCGACGGCCGGATCGACCTCAACCGGCACCTGATCCGGGACATCACTTCGACCTACATCGTGCGGGTCTCCGGGGACTCCATGAACGGAACCGGGATCAGTGACGGTGATGAACTCATTGTTGACCGTTCGCTCACGCCGCGGGACGGATCCGTCGTCGTCGCCGTCCTGAACGGCGAGCTGACGGTCCGCCGGCTCCGGCTCACCGGCCGCGGTATCGTCCTGACCGCGGAGAATCCTGAATATGAGGACATTGCCGTGCCCGATCCGGCGGAACTCTCTGTCTGGGGCGTTGTGACCCGCTGCCTGCATCATGTCTGAGGCCAGTCACCAGGACGCTTTACAGCCCGGGCCAACCCCCGGCGCTCCCCCGGCAGCGACACAGTCCGGACGGCTGCAGCGGATCGCACTGGTGGACGTCAATAGTTTCTATGTTTCCTGCGAGCGCGCGTTCGATCCCCGGCTCGAAGGGGTGCCCGTCGTGGTGCTGTCCAACAACGACGGCTGCGTGGTGGCCCGCTCGGATGAAGCGAAGGCCCTGGGCATCAAAACCGGTGAACCGTGGTTCAAACTGGCCGACGCCGCACCCCGCCTCGGCTTGATCCAGCGCTCCAGCAACTACGAGCTCTACGGCGACCTGAGCTCACGCGTCATGGAGCTGCTGGGACGGTACGCCCTCTGGCAGGAGGTCTACTCGATCGACGAGTCTTTCCTGGGCTTGTCCGGAACCGCCGCCGAACTGGACACCCAAGGCGCGGACATCCGTGCCGCCGTCGCCCGCCACACCGGCCTGCCGGTCTGTGTGGGCATTGGAACCACCAAAACGCTGGCCAAGTTCGCCAACCGGATCGCCAAGCAGAATAAGCACCTGGGCGGAGTCTGCAACCTGGACACCATGGATCCGGCAGCGGTGGAGACGATCATGTCCCGGGTTCCAGTCACGGGGCTCTGGGGCGTGGGGGCCAAGCTGGGCAAGCGTCTCGAAGCGATGGGCATCCGCAGCGTCGCCGATCTCCGTGCGGCTGACCCGGCACTGATCCGCAGCCGCTTTTCCGTGACCCTGCAGCGCACTGTCCTGGAGCTGAACGGCACGTCCTGCCTGCCGCTGGAGGAGGAGCGTGCCGATCGGCAGCAGCTGATCTTCTCCCGCAGCTTTTCGGTACCGGTGACGACGGCGGCGGAAATGCGGCAGGTGATGAGCATCTACGCCCAGCAGGCTGCCGCCCGCTTGGAACGGGAAGGGCAGCAAGCCCGGGTGCTTACCGCCTACGCGGGCACCTCGCACTTCAGCCAGAAGGCGGCGTCGTTCCCGTCAGTCACGGTGCGGCTGCAGAACCCGACGTCGGACCCTGTGGTGCTGACCCGGGCCGCCGTCGGCGCCCTGGAGGACCACATCGTGGAAGGCGTCCCCTACACCAAGGCCGGGGTCATGCTTAGCGGATTGTCCGACGCCGGCGCGCAGCCCGTGTTCGACGCGTTCGTCTCCGCTCAGGAACACCGGCACATCGGTGAACTCCTGGGCAAGGTGACGGACAAGTACGGTGCGGCCAGCATCGGCCTCGGACTGGCAGGACTGGCCAGCGCCCGCCCCGACTGGACCATGTCCCGGAATTTCTCGTCTCCGCGCTACACCACGGAGTGGGATGAATTGCCGGTGGTAAAGGCCTGCTAGAAGGCAGCCTCAGCCTTGTCCACATGGGCAGTTGTGCCCATGGACGTAGCCCGGGCGGTTCTCTAGGGTCGACCGCATGGGGGATAACCGATGGGACATCCAGGTCCAAGGCGCACGGTCTTTGCTGCACGACTGCGCGGAACTGATAAATGAGTGCGAACCCACAAAGGATGCGGCTCAGAAGGCCTTAAACGCCCTGGAAACGGCGCTCGCGTCCTGTCCGGAAGTCGCCGCATCACCGCCTACTCCTATGGCACCACAACGGCCGCCTTCGCAGTCAGCCAAACGGTCCACACCGTGGACACCGTGGTGTTTTTGGGCTCCGCAGGAATCGACCCTGAAGCCGCGAAGACGGCTGCCGACCTGAACGCCCGGGAGGTCTACGCCACGCAGGGCAAGGCAGACGTCATCGCGCCCGGCGGGATACTCGGATCGCGTTTCGGCGATCCCCGGCTGAGCCCAACCGCCGAGTCATGGGGATCCCGTGTCTTCAGTGCCGAAGAGCAGCACTTGGGGGGCGAAGTCCGCAGCGCCAACGGCGGGCACTCGCTCGAAGGATCCGCGGAGGGTGCCAACCTTACGGAAACCGAGCTGGGCCGCGGGTATCTGGACGACCGGACGGCGAGTCTTTGGCAGATCGCCGCGGCGAGCACCGGCAACGGAGACCTGCTTACCCTTTCTGATCAATCGCTCACCGATGAACAGATTGAAAAAGCCAAGGATCGTGCCGCAGGAATCTACTATGCTCCGGGCCGGGCCGTGGACGCCGCACAGCTTGCGGGGGCAGCCGCCGTAGACACGGTCCAGGCCGGCCATGACGCAGCAGACGATTCCCTGCAGGGCGCTGCTGCTCTCGCAGTGGACGTGCTGCAGGAACACTATCTGCCGAATTTCGGACCCTCCGAACATCCGCTTGATCCCTTCGTCGACGGCATTCAGCGCGAGGTGGAGGCCGGGATCGACCGAGGGCAGCAACATTTCAACGACCTCGTTGACGCTTCACAGACTATCTTTGACTCAGCTATAGATACCGACCAGAAAGCAGCAGATGACTACTTCAAGAGGCACTGGCGCATGCTGGAGTTCACGGCGGGGAAGCTGGTTAGGTATTTCGGCACTGACTAGCGCGGGGCTGGCCGTCCTGTTGACCCTTTCCTCTTGTGCCCAAGGAGATCCGATGAACTCTTCCACCGCTGATGCAGCCACCGGTAGCGCTTCCGAAACCGCAGATCCTTCCGGGCACGGCCCAAGCCGCGCGGCCGCCGTGATTTACGACGACGTCATAGCGATGGCAGCGGGCGCCACGGATGCGTCCGGAACCGGGGGGTGGACGTATGAAGACGGGTCCGCCTGGGATCCGACTGCTCCCGACATCGTGTTCACCCCCAGTTCCTGCCCCGGCGCCTCAAAGCAGCTGTTCATGCAGTTTGAACTCCTGGGCCCGGCACCTGCCAACCCTTTGGCGGCCCGCCAGCAGATGCAGGCGTATCTGGAGGAGCAGGGCTTCCGGATCACCCGGTCGATTGATCCCCCGGAAAACAGCAAACCCAAGCGGACCTTTGTCGTCAGCGCCGAACGGCCGGACGGCGCCTCAATCAATTACGGTGCCAACGATTCCGAGCAGCTCCTGGGCCTGAGAAGCGAGTGCTCAGACCATCCCTCACTCGCAGGCGAGGTCGGCGCGGAAACCCGGTAGCCGGAGCAGGCTGGCCGGCATGGGCCACACGCCATCCCGCACTATCCGCTGGATTTACTCCGCAGACTTGTCGATGAGCTTCTCCAGCGCTTCCGGGTAACGCTCCCCCTCGATCGGGATCCGGCCGGCGGCGTCGTTGATCTCCTGCAGGTCGGTGTCGGTGAGCTGAATACTGGTGGCGTCGAGGTTCTCCTCCAGGCGCTCAAGTTTCCTGGTCCCGGGGATCGGAACAATCCATGGCTTTTGGGCGAGCAGCCAGGCGAGCGCCAGCTGTGCGGGGGTGGCTTCCACGCGGGTCCCGATGCGTTCCAACAGGTCGACCACGGCTTGGTTCGCTTCGCGGGCTTCCTGGGCGAACCGCGGGATGGTGTTGCGGATATCGCCGTCTGTGAAAGCGGTCGAGGCATTGATCCGTCCGGTGAGGAATCCCTTTCCCAGCGGGCTGAACGGGACAAACCCGATGCCGAGCTCCTCCACGGTCGGCAGGATCTCTGTCTCGGGCTGCCTCCACCACAGCGAATACTCGCTTTGGACCGCGGTCACCGGCAGCACAGCGTTGGCTGCCCGGATGGTTTTGGCCGAGGCTTCGGAGAGGCCGAAGTGCTTCACCTTGCCTTCGGTGATCAGGTCTTTTACGGTGCCGGCAACGTCTTCAATGGGTACCTTCGGATCGACCCGATGCTGGTAGTAGAGGTCGATTGCGTCCACACCGAGGCGGCGCAGTGATCCTTCGGCGGCAGCTCGGATGTGCTTTGGATGACTGTTCAGCCCAGTCTGGTGACCGTCGTCGTCGAACCCGAATCCGAACTTCGTGGCAATCACCACCTGATCCCGATAGGGAGCCAGCGCCTCGCCGACCAGGGTCTCGTTGGTGAACGGGCCATAGACCTCGGCGGTGTCAAAGAGGGTCACGCCACGGTCCACGGCAGTCCGGAGCAAGGTGACCGCATCCTCCTTCGTCCCGGCCGGTCCATAGCTTTGGCTGAAGCCCATGCAACCGAGGCCAAGCTCGGAAACCTTCAGCCCCGCCACACCCAAATCACGTGTACGCATCCGTTTTCTCCCATCGCTGAGGCTGGCGCACCACACCAAACGCGGTACGACGCCGGTCTGCCGACCTGGTGTGGGCTATGTGGCGGCCCATCGCCGTGTATCCCATCCCACCCTGAAGGCGGGCGGGCTGCCAGTCAACCGTTCGTGCATGGGCGGTCTGCTGCCCGCCGTGCTCAGCCAGGATCACTCGCCGTAGTCGGGCCTGGTCAGGCGAAGTTCCTCGACGTCGAGGTGGGCCTCGAGGAGGCGCAGCACCCTGTCGTCGATGGTCCGCTCGTCCCGTAGCTGCAGGATCACCGTACGCTTGCGCACCAGCAGTGCCAGCCGGAGCGCCTGGTCCTGCGTACGGCGCTGCAGGATCGGTTTCTCCTCCGTCCCGCCCTCCTCTGCCCTCAGCACCCGCAGGTGATGCCGGTATTCCCGGACGATCCGGTTCGCGATCTCCTCGTCCGTACCCAATTGGGCTGCCAGTCGTGGAATGGCGAGCAGTCCATCCTCGGTGGCACGGACTTCCGCAAGTTTCCGTTCGTGTTCCAGTGCTGTGTCCTGCGGAAGACGGGCCCAGCGGGCTATCAGCGGGAGGAGGGGGCCCTGCAGCGTCAGGGTTACGACGATCACGCCTGCGGTCACAAAGATGATGAACCCGCGATTGGGAAAGGGGGTGCCTGCCATGGTGAGCACCGGCACGCCCAGGGCCGCAGCGAGGGAGACAGCACCACGAAATCCCGCGATCCCGCTAACGGCCCAGGAACGGTTGCTGATTTGCTGGAGTTTTCGGGACGGCCCCCGGCTCCGGAGGGGGAAGCGATAACTGGTGACGAGCAGGAAAGCGAACCGAATCGCGAGGATCGTGGCGGAAACAACCGCGACACCCAGCAGTCCAAATGCGAAGTCCCCTCCGCTGTGGAACCGTACGACGGCGTGCAGCTCAATTCCAATGAGTGCGAACAGTGCTCCGTTGAGCAGGAACGTCGAGAAGGACCAGAAAGCCCGGGACTGCCTCCGCGCCAGCGCAGAGACCACCCGCGGCGCCGCCTGACTCATGATCAGGCCGCAGACCACAACGGCCAGCACTCCCGATCCGCCGATCTCTTCCGCGAGCAGGAACGCAGTGAAGGGGGTCAGGAAGGTGGTGACGTTGTTCAAAAGCGGATCGGTGACACGCCGCCGCAGCTTGATCCCGAGCCAGGCCACGAGCAGTCCCGCGGCGATTCCTCCCGTGTAGGACAGCAGCAGGAGCCCGGACACGGATAGCGGCGTGTAGTCACCGTCTCCGGCAACGATACCCACGGCCACGGCATACACAACGAGCGCCGTTCCGTCATTGATCAGGCTCTCGGCACGCAGCAGGGTCACGGTGTGGTGCGGCAGCATTCTCGCCAGGGCCGCGACGGCGGTCGCATCGGTAGGCGCGACGGCGGCACCCAGGACCCAGGCAGGACCCCACGGTATTCCCAATGCGTGGGCAGCGGCAGCGGCACCAGCTGCAGTCAGCACAACGAGAACGGTGCTTAGGAGGATGATTCGTGCCCGGTGGATCCGTATTTCACGAAGCGATGTTGTCAGGCTTTCCCAATACAGGAGCGCCGGCAGGAAGATCAGCAGCACCACTTGGGAAGGCAGTTCGACTTCCCGGAAGGCGGGAACGAAACCGAGCAGGACACCGCAGCCAAGCAGGAGCAGGGGTGCTCCAATCCGAACATGTGGAGCGGCAAGGAAGCTGACGAGGACTGCGATCCCCAGTGCCACAACGAGTTCCAGACCGAGCACGGGCGACCTCCCGTTGTTTCGTCCGACCGGACTTCACCTGTTTCACCTGAAGGTGTGTCAATCCGGTCTGGCTTTAGTCCGGCGCTGTTTCAGCCGGGCGTTGTTTCAATCCGGCGCTGTTTCAGTCTCGCAAGCAGAGGCCGGTGCGTCGAGCGCCACGGGTTTCTACTGCGCCGGGCCCTGCCTTCTGCTGCGCCGTGCGCCACGGGTTTCTGCTGCGTTGTGTCAGGACGCCCGCTGCGCCCGGCAGCGGGGGGGGGGGGGGGGGGGGCTGCTGTGTCCGGTACGGCTATGCAGCGGGCCCAGGGAGCACTTCACGGATCATGGACCAAACGAATGGTCCGCCGTCGGGCATCTCGGTTACGGCCCAGACACGGAAGCCATGCCTCCCGTAGAACGCGACGTTCCGTTCCGATGAGGTTTCGAGGGCGATGCTGCGTCCTTGTCTATCCGCGTCCTGAAGCACGGCGTCCATAAGGGCCGTGCCGGCCCCATTGCCCTGCGTGTCGGGTGCAACCCCGAGGGCCGCCAGTGTCCAGGTGCCCACGGGAGGCTGGGGCAGGCGGATCTGGAGCCGTTGACCTGCTGTTCCGTGCAACGCGGAGAGTTTTTCCTGGAGTCCGGGGAGCATCTCGATGGGGCCGGGCTGCACGAGGACGGCAACGCATTTGAACTGGTCGTCGACCCATACTTCACCGTATGGGAGTCCGATGTGTTCAAGGTACAGGCGCTGGATGGCGGCGACGCGTGCCTCGTGGCGCTCGCCGTCCACGGTCCAGCGGGTCCAGGCATAGTTTTTGAAGGCTTCCGCCAGCGTCGCCGCGATGGCGGTAATTTCGGCAGGTGATGCCTGTGCCAGCCGATGAATTGCCATGGAACTCCTTAGCTTCGAGGTCGGGAGCCAAGAACCTGCCCCTGGCGAGCCTGCCAGCTGCGCCGGCCCCGATCAACCTGATCGCCGGGGCTGTACAGGGCCGGCTACCGGCGGGGGGCGGGGCTTGCCGCGGGGGCCTGGCTCGCGGAGGGCCAGGCTACCGGCGGGCGGGGGCTAGCGGCG
>NZ_DALZXY010000081.1:15468-16677 GCF_031988865.1 Arthrobacter sp. | reverse complement strand
CAGCCACATTTCGGCGTACTCGGCCGGGCTCAGTGTTTCCCGCTGGATGACCCAGACATCCATGCTTTCCGGCAACCAGGACTGCAGGCGGGAGCTCCATGCACCCGGATCATTCGTATTTAATGGGGCATCCGCATTAACCGGGTCTTCCGTGCTTTCCGGCGCGCCCTGGATTTCCCAGTTGCCGAGCATCTGCGCGGTGCCGCCGGGCACCAGGACCGTCTCCAGGTTCCGGAACAGCCCTTCGACTATGCCGTCCCCGGCCAGGCCGCCGTCGCGGTAGGTGAACCGGTCCTCAGCGGTTTCCTGCTCCGAGCGCGGCGTAATCACGAACGGCGGATTGGAAACCACCAGATCGAACCGTTCCCCGGCAACCGGTTCCAGCATGCTGCCCAGCCGCAGGTCGATGCGCTGTTCCGGGTGGGCCGGGTCGACGCCAAGCGCCGCGGCGTTCAGGAGCAGGTTGAAGCGGGTGAAGCCCAGCGCCCGTTCGGAGATGTCAGTGGCAGTGACGTGACCGGCGTGGCTGAGCAGATGGAAGACCTGGATACCGCAGCCGGTGCCCAGGTCCAGGGCCCGCGCCACGGGACGGCGGATGGTCAGCTGCGCCAAGGACAGGGACGCCTGCCCGATGCCCAGGACATGGTTGTGGGGCAGCACGCCCGGACGCTGGTGCTCGCCGAGGTCGCTGGCTACCCACAGCTCTGTGCTGCCGGGAGCGTCGTCGTCGTTGGTTTCATGGGCGGCGCCAAAAGCGTAGGGCCGCAGGTCCACGGCGGCACGCAGCAGCTCCGGTGTCGCGGGGTCCGTCTCTGCCAGCCCGAGTTCCCGCAGCCCGGCCGCGCCGGTGCGGGGGAACGCGGCGTCCAGCCGGGCCGGGTCCACGGAGCCTCCGATCAGCCACAGCTGGACGGCGGCAGCCAGCGGCTCCGGGTCGGCGGTCGCGGTGGCCGCGCGGCACACCAGCAGGGCGGGAACCACCTGGTCGCGGCCCAGCGCGGCGCTGGCCTCCTCCCCCAGGAAGGCGGCGACTCCGTCCACCGTGTAGCCGGCGTCCTGCAGGTCGGCGGCAAGGCCAGCCAGCAGCGGAAGGTTCGAACTCTGCGGAGCGCCCGGGAGCCGGGAAAAATCAGTCACCGCTCCAGTCTAGGTTCCGCTGGCAGCGCACCCAGTACGGCCGGAGTGCAGCCCGCCCGGATGTGGGGACGG
>NZ_DALZXY010000081.1:0-15454 GCF_031988865.1 Arthrobacter sp. | reverse complement strand
CCTGCGGGCCGTCCTTCCCTGCGGTCCGGACAGTGGTTAGTGCTGCTTCGAGACCTTAATGAACGGTGCGAGCACTAGGCCGATGGTGGCCAGGATGGCGCCGATCAGGAAGGACACATGCGCTCCGGAGAACAGAGCCGTCGCCAGGTCCGATCCGGCCTCGAGCTTTCCGGCCGACAGCAGGGACATAACGGTCACGAAGATGGTCGTTCCGATGGCACCGCCCAGCTGCTGGCCGGTGTTGAAGATGGCAGATCCGTGGCCATAGAGGCGCGGTTCGAGGGAAGCCATGGCGGAAGCGAGCAGCCCGGTCATCAGCATGGCCAGGCCAATGCTGAAAACAACATGGCTGACCATGAACATCCACAGTTCGGTATCCGTATCTACCGTGACGAAAAGCCACTGGCCCAGCGCCAGCATGGCAGCACCGGGAATCAGGACTGGCCGGGGGCCGAAGCGGTCGTAGACCCGGCCGAAAATCGGAGCGACGACAGCCTGCACCAGGCCGCCGGGCAGAAGCATCAGTCCAATGCTCAGGGTGCTCAGGCCGTTGCCGGTCTGAAGAATAATCGGCAGCAGGACGACGGTTCCGAGCAGGGTGCCCATGGCGATCATGATCATCATCACGCTGAACGTGAACGTGCGGTTCTTGAACGGGGTGAGGTTCAGGAGCTCCCGGCCCGTGCGGGTCAGGCGGATCTGCCGCCGGACGAACAGGGCAAGTCCGCCCAGGCCAACCACGAAGGAGGCGATGGTCAGCAGCATATTCTCGCTTGCATGCTCCACGCTGGAAATACCGTAGACGAGGAAGCCGAAGGCAATCGCGGAGAGAATCACGGAGAGTACGTCCACCGGGATTTTGCGGGTGCTGGACGGGATCTTAATGAAGATGATGCCGACCACCATGATGAGCACGGCAAGCGGGGCCATCATCACGAAGATGTAGTGCCAGCTGAAGGAGTTCACGATCGCACCGGACACGGTCGGCCCGATGGCCGGCCCCACGGAGATCACGATCGAGTTCAGCCCCATGATGGCTCCACGTTTCCGCACGGGAACCAGTGTCAGCGTGGTGGTCATCAGCAGGGGCAGGACGATGGCGGTGCCGACGGCCTGGATAATCCGGGCGATCAGCAGGAAAACGAAGCTCGGCGCGAAAATCGCAATGAGGGTGCCCGCCAGGAAGCTGAGCAGCGCGAAGACGAACAGGCTGCGCGTGGTGAACCGCTGCAGCAGGAACCCTGTGGTGGGGATGACGATGGACATGCTCAGCAGGAAGCCGGTGGTCAGCCACTGGCCCGCAGCTGCTGAGACGTCCAGGTCCACCATGATTGAAGGCAGCGCGACGGTCAGGACAGTTTCATTCAGGATCATCAGGAAGGCCGCCAGGGCCAGCGCTCCGATGATTCCCGTCAACTGCCGGTTGGATACCGCGGGCGCCGCGGCGGCAGGTGGCCGCTCTGCTGCCGGGGCTTCAGATCTGTTGGAACTCAAATGCTTCCTCTTCCTGGTTAATGTCGAACGGACAAATTCTGTCACACACTGACACCTTTTCCGGTCCAAGGTGGCAGAGTGTGACAGAAATCAACGATCTCTGGGACACTGGAACGGCGGCAGGATCCGGGAGGAAGAACGCAATGGGCATTCGGGAAGAACATAAGGCGGCGACCCGGCGCGAGATCCAGCGGGTGACGCTGGATCTGTTCGAAACCGCCGGGACCGAGGCGACCACCGTGGCACGGATCGCTGAACGCGCCGGCATTTCGGAGCGCACCTTCTTCCGCTACTTCGATTCTAAGGAATCGGCCGCTGTGCCCGGGCAGGGCGAGTTGATCGAGGCCCTGGTGGGCAAGGAGCTGGACCCCTCGCTCTCCTCGGCCCAGATCCTGCGCAAGCTCCTCGACGTCTGCCGGCAGCAGTTCGCCCACGAGGTTGAGCAGCATGAGTTCCTGCGGATCTCCCGTCTGCTGCTGAGGGAGCCCGCACTGCTCCAGATGGTTGCCCGCCAGGAGCTGCACCTGGTATCGGTGCTCAGCGGTTCACTGTCCGAGCGTGGGCTCCTCGACCCGATGCGTGCCCTGCTCGTGGCGGAGCTGATCACCTGCACGTGGCGGGTGGCCTGGCAGTGCTTTGCCCAGGCGGAGGAAACCGGACGCAGCGACCCCGCGGAACTGTTCGAACAGGCAGTTGCCGGCCTGGACGAGATCACCGCGCAGGCCGGCTCCGCCCGGTCCTAGCCCTGGCCCCTAATTCAGGCCACCGCTGCCGCTGGCCTGGCTCCGCTGTCTGTAGCGGCGGCCGCGTGCCGTGCCGCCACGTACCCGAAGACCATCGCCGGGGCAATCGTGGAACCGGCCCCCGGATAGGTCCGGCCCATTACCGAGGCCGTGGTGTTTCCGGCAGCGTAGAGTCCCTGGATCGGCAGGCCGTCCTCCCGCAGCACCCGTGCCTGCGCGTCGGTGAGCAGCCCACCCTTGGTGCCCAGGTCCCCCGGATAGATGCGGATGGCGTAGAAGGGACCTTTTTCCAGGGGGCCAAGGTTGGGATTCGGTTTCACCCGTGGATCGCTGTAGTAGTTGTCATACGCCGTGCCTCCGCGGTTGAAGTCCTCGTCCACCCCACTCCGGGCAAAGCCGTTGAACCGTTCCACGGTCGCTTCCAGCGCTCCGGGCGGCAGGCCCATTTGCTCGGCCAGCCCCGTGAGTGAATCGGCCCGGAGGAGCAGTCCGGCCTGCCGCCACTTCTTCCGCCCGGTCAGCAGGGATGAGTTCAGGTAACGCTGGGTGTGCCGGGCTTCGCTGACCAGCCAGCTGGGAACGGACGGCGCCACCGACTGACGCTCGAGCATGTGGTGGCCGAAGTCCACATAGGACTCCGACTCATTGAGGTAGCGCTGCCCTTTCCCGTCCACCACCAAGGAGAACGGCATGGAGCGCTCAGCCAGGGTGAAGGTGACCCGGCCGTCAGGTCCAACCGTGGAAGGGCCCCACCACGCGTCATCCATCAGCGCCAGCGCTCCGCCGCGGCGTCGGACCAGCTCAATCACGCTGCCCTGATCCCCGTCCGGAGCCGACGAGTACTCACGGTCAAGGCCGTGGTATTTCTGCCGCCAGGCCGCATTGCGGGCAAATCCGCCCGCCCCGAGGATGACACCGGACCGTGCATTGATCCGCACGGTTTTTCCGTCCCGGGTAACGACGCCGCCCAGCACCGTGCCGTCGTCGTCCTGGACCAGGTCCGTGAGCGGCGAGGACAGCCATACGGGTGTCTGCTGATTCCGCACGATGTACATCAGCGAGGACGTCAGCGCCCCGCCCGTGCCGAACAGCCGTTTCCCGCGCAGCAGCCCGCCCAGGGTCCGGAAGACGAAGCGTGCGCCGCGGGCAAAGCCGCTGGGGGTGGACCAGGCACGGGAAATCTCCCACACGTCATCCGTCATGAGCGGCACCGGCAGCCCGCTGGCCTTGGCGCGTCCCTTTTTGAACCAGGGGCCGAGCAGGCGCGTGTCGAAGGGGCGCACTTCCAGGGACCGGCCGATCATCCCGCCGGGACGGTCCGGGTAGTAGTCGGGATAGTCCTTGGACCGCACCCACTGCACGCCGAGGCCGCCCAGGAAGTTGACCAGCTCCGGGACCGTGCGCAGGAACACCTGCTTCCGTTCGCGGGAGGAAGCCGGTCCGACGTCGTCAATGACCTCCTCCATGTACTTCAAGGCCTTGTCCTCGCTGTCGCTGACACCGTCGGCCCGCATCAGGGGATTATTCGGCATCCACAGCCCGCCGCCGGAAATCGACGTCGTTCCGCCCCACAGATCAGTACTTTCAACGATCAGGACGTCCAGTCCCGCATCGGCAGCCGTAATGGCAGCGGTTAGCGCCGCACCGCCGCTGCCCACCACCAAGACGTCGACAATCCGGTCCCAGTTCTGTTCCCTGTCATCGACGGGTGCCGGCATGTCTTTCCGTCCACCCATGGCCCCGCCACCGGTCCCGCCTGATTCCTGCGTGTCATCCATCCCCGTGTACCTTCCCCGAGACTGTCTTGCCGACAGCGGCACGACCGTCGGATGTACGGGCGTGCCGGGATGCTAGCACCGGCGCAGGAATATGGGGATGGGTGGTGCCAGAGTGCCGGAAGACCGAAGTGCCGGGGACCGGCGAGGGTGCCGCGGGAGCACCGCGGGTGCTACGCTGCGCAGCCGCCCGGGCAGCGCAGCGTCTCGGGATCCGAGGCGCACTCCGCGCAGTACAGGGTCAGTTCGCGGCAAGCCAGGTTGGAGCAGTTTTCGAACTTGCTCGTCGGGGCTTCGCAGCGGACGCACTGGCCGATCACGGCGGCGTCGTCCGTGAATTCCATGTGCATGCGCTTGTCGAAAACATAGAGCGATCCCTCCCACAGCCCCTTGTCGCCGTAGGTCTCGCCGTACCGGACAATCCCGCCCTGCATCTGGTACACCTCCTGGAAACCACGGTCCACCATCAGCGCGGACAGCACTTCGCAGCGGACGCCGCCGGTGCAGTACGTGACCACAGGCTTGTCCTTGAGGTCGTCGTACTTCCCGGATTCCAGTTCGCGGATGAAGTCGTGGGTGGTGGAGACGTCCGGGACAACGGCGCCCTTGAACCGGCCAATCTGCGCCTCGAAGGCGTTCCGGCCATCGAAGAAAACGATTTCCTCGCCCTGGGCCTTCTTCTGCTCAACGAGTTCATGCAGTTCCTCGGGGCGCAGGTGCGTTCCGCCGCCAACCACGCCGTTTTCGTCTACCTTGAGCTCCCCCGGGGCTCCGAAGCTGACGATTTCCGAGCGCACCTTCACGCTCAGGCGGGGGAAGTCCTCGGCCGAGCCCTCTGAGTATTTGATGTCCATCTTCTTGAACGCCGGGTACTCGCGGGTGGCCTTGACATAGGCCTTGACGGCGCCGAGCTCACCACCGACGGTTCCGTTGATGCCGTCCTTGGAGACGAGGATGCGTCCGCGCAGGCCAAGTTTCTCGCAGAGCGCGCGCTGCCAGAGGCGGATCGCTTCCGGGTCGGCGAGCGGGGTAAAGGCGTAATAAAGAGCAATTCGGTTCAGAGCCACCTTTAAAGGGTAGACCGGCTGACGAAATCTGATTTTGGGATCAGCCCTGCCGCCGGTCCGGCTCGCAGGCTAATGTTCATTCATGAACGCGTTAACCGACGAGCTCCTCGAAATCTGGGTTACCGGATGGGCCCGCGCCCGCGGATACCAGGTGCGCCATGAGGGTCGGTTTCCGGCGGCCTTCCTGCACGACAAAACCAATGACTGGGAGTACTTCGCCCTCGAACCCTCGCATGACGAGTTTGCGGCCCTGGCCACCTCGGCACGGCAGGGCGCCAGCCGCCTCTTCGCCGTCGTCACGGCACGGGTGGGCGACCTGCATGGGGCCGCGAGTGTCTATGGGCTTTCGGTCCGCTCCGCGGATGAGGTTTTTATGGTCCTGGACATGGAAGGCCAGGACGTTGAGGATCCCATTCCACCGGACGGCTACGACTCCGAAACGCTCCGCTCCGGGGCGGTGGGAACGGTCCTCGTGACGGTGGGGGGCGAACCCGCTGCCCGCGGGCACGTAGCCGTGGTGGACGGCTTTGCCGTGTATGACCAGATCTCCACGGAACCCTCCTTCCGCCGCCGCGGACTGGGCAGTTATGTGATGCGTGCGCTGACTGCGGTGGCCTTGGAGCACGACGCCGAGACCGGGCTGCTGATTTCCCCCGAATCCGGGCTGGAACTGTACCGCTACCTGGGCTGGGAATCGCTGGCCAATGTGATGATGTTCGAGCCGCGGCTGTAACGGGATTTCGCCGCTCGCGGAGGGCCCGGGAGTCTGTGCCGGCCGCGGGGCTACCGGTGGGAGAATAGCCGCGTGGCCTTACATGATTCCCTGATCCCGCTGCTCGGCGGCGGCGCTGACCCGGAGCAGCTGGTCCACGTCCACCAGATCCCTGCCCGGCAGGCCGAGACGGTGCCGTGGCCGGCCTGGGTCCACCCGGATGTGCGGGCAGCGTACGAGCGCCTGGGCGTGCATCAGCCCTGGCGGCACCAGGCCGAGGCGGCGCAGTCCGCCCGCTCGGGAGAGCACACCATCATTTCCACCGGCACGGCGTCGGGAAAGTCCCTGGCCTACCAGCTTCCGGTACTGGATGAGATCCACCGCACTGCCCTGGATGACAGGATCACGCTGGAGCCCACCGGGTCGGTGGCGCTGTACCTCTCCCCCACCAAGGCGCTTGCCGCCGATCAGCTGACGGCCCTGAAATCCCTGCACCTGCCCACGCTGCGGGCGGAAACCTACGACGGCGACACGGACCCAGGTGCCCGCCGCTGGATCCGGGACCATGCCAACCTGGTGCTCGCAAACCCGGACATGCTGCACTTCGGGGTGCTGCCGAACCATGCCTGGTGGGCCCGGTTCTTCCGCCGCCTGAAGTACGTGGTCATTGACGAGGCCCACAGCTATCGCGGGGTCTTCGGCTCCAACGTGGCGAACCTGATGCGCCGGCTGCGGCGCATCTGCGCCTACTATGGCGCGGACCCCGTGTTCATCGGAGCATCGGCCACCTCTGCGGATCCGGCGCAGTCCTTCGGCCGGCTGATTGGCGGGGAGGTCCACGCCTTCACCCGGGATTATTCTCCGCACGGTGCGACGACGGTGGCCCTGTGGGAACCCCAGCTGACCGAGTTGAAGGGCGAGAACGGTGCCCGCGAGCGCCGGACAGTGATCGCCGAAACCTCGGACCTGCTGGCGAACCTGGTCTCCGCCCAGGTCCGCACCATCGCCTTCATCAAGTCCCGGCGCGGCGCGGAGGCGATTGCGACGATTAGCCGGCGCCTGCTGGAAGAGGTGCATCCCTCCCTGCCGGGCAGGGTGGCGGCCTACCGATCGGGGTATCTGCCCGAAGAGCGGCGGGAGCTGGAAAACCAGCTGCGCAGCGGGCAGCTGCTGGGTATTGCCAGCACATCGGCCCTGGAACTGGGTATTGATATTTCAGGGCTCGACGCCGTGCTGGTGGCCGGCTGGCCCGGCACCCGGGCTTCCCTGTTCCAGCAGATCGGCCGTGCCGGCCGCTCCGGGCAGGACGCCCTGGCCGCGTTCGTGGCCAGCGATGACCCGCTCGATACCTACCTGGTGCACCACCCGGAAGCGATCTTCGACATTTCGGTGGAGGCGACGGTCTTCGACCCCTCGAACCCGTATGTCCTCGGCCCGCACCTGTGCGCCGCGGCGGCCGAACTGCCGCTGACCCCGGATGAACGGGAGCTGTTCGGCCCGACCGCGGCCGGGCTGCTGGATTCGCTGGTGGCACAGGGGTACCTGCGGCGCCGCCCGGCGGGCTGGTTCTGGACCCATGCCGAAAGCGCCGCCTCGATGGTGAACCTGCGCGCCAGCGGCGGCGGGCCGATCAATATCGTCGAGTCGGAAACCGGGACCGTGCTGGGCACGATGGACGCCGCGCAGAGCCAGTACCAGGCGCACACCGGCGCCGTCTACGTGCATCAGGGCCAGACCTTCCTGGTGGATGAGCTGAACGAGGCCGACCACTGCGCCATGGTGACCCGAGGCAACCCCGAGTTCTACACCCAGGCGCGGGACATCACGCAGATCGAAGTGATGGAAACCGAACGGTCCGTGCAATGGGGTGAGGTGACGGTCTGCTTCGGCACCGTGAAGGTCACCACCCAGGTGGTCTCCTTCCAGCGCAAGGCCCTGGTCTCGAATGAGATCCTCGGCGAAGAGCCCCTCGAGCTGGAAGCCAAAGAGCTGTTCACCAAGGCCGTCTGGTTCATCATCGACGAGTCGCTGCTCCTCGGAGCAGGTCTGGCGGCAGCTGACTTCCCGGGGTCACTGCACGCTGCCGAGCACGCCTCGATCGGGATGCTGCCATTGGTGGCGACGTCGGACCGCTGGGATATCGGCGGGGTATCCACGGCACTGCACGCGGACACCGGCAAACCGACCATCTTCGTTTACGACGGCCACCCCGGCGGCGCCGGGTTCGCCGAGCGCGCCTACGAGGCGGCGACCGTGTGGCTCACGGCCACCCGGGATGCAATCCGGGCCTGTGAGTGCGACGGCGGCTGCCCCTCCTGCGTGCAGTCCCCCAAGTGCGGCAACAAGAACAACCCTCTGGACAAAAAGGGGGCCGTCACGCTTATCGAGGTGCTGCTGACGAACGCTCCGGACACCGTTCCTTCCCGGACCGGAGATACGCCGGCGCCAGTCGGGACGGCTGCCGGCCGCTAACGGTCCGGACCATGCGCTGCCGGGCAGCGCATCATGAAGCCTGCCAGCGGTGCTCTTTTTAGCGCGGGCCTGGCACCCGTGACAGCGGTCATCCCGGTGGCCCAGCCCTGGCCTTCGCGGACGAATGCCAGGGCAAAAACGCCCCGGAATGCGACCGGACCTCAACTGCGACCGAACGGGTGCTGGGATCCGGAGTGCAAGCTGCAAGTTCAGCTCCGTTGCGGGCCGCAACCTCCCCGGCGACGGTGCAGGGGTCCCCGGAGCGAAGTGCCCGAATGGTGTCCGCTCCGGCGAGCGCTGCCAGATCGGCGGCGGTGCCGGCCCGTGCTGCCGCGACCGTGGCCTGGGCCAAAGCCAGCAGGGCAAGGATGAGGGTAATCGCTGCCAAGCTGATGCCCACGCTGAGGACCGTTCCGGCCCCTTCGTCGCGCTGCACTGGGTCTTGGAGGGCCATGGTTGATTCCTTTCCCGCACCGGAGCAACCGAAGTCCGAGATCCGGCACGCTGTCTTAGCGCGGGTCGTCAGGGAGAGCAGTTGCCTGCGCCGTCAAAGTAATCGGAAGGTGCTCGAGCAAGGGAGCGTTGAGGGTGGACTCAACTCGGACCGTCACCCACTCCCCCTCCGCCCTCAGCTCGAACCCTGCGCGCGGTCCGGCAAGCCGGGCAACGGTCTCGCCAGCAGCGCCGGCCTCCCCTCGCATGATCTGCCGGGCCGCGGCACGGGCAGCTTCTTCCAGCCGCAGCTGCGTGATGCCAGCCGCCGCCCCGGTCAGGAGCCCTGCCAGCAGGACGACCACTGCTGGCAGGGCCACAGCCAACTCGGCAGTCACCGCCCCGCGCTCTCCCGCAGGTGGTCCGGGACTGCGGCCGCGGGCAGGCCGCCGCGCTGCCAACGACTCCCTCCGGCTTCCGCAGAACCGCCGGATCACCCGAAGCTCAGGGCTCCCCGGATGAGGGCCAGCAGCATTTCCCGTACATCGCCGCTGCTCAGCACCGCCACCAGCAGGGCCGCGAACGCCACGGCCGCCAGAGTGGCGATGGCGTATTCGGCTGTCGCCATGCCGGCCTCTCGATCTTCCTGCACGGCAGCGGCCAGGCGTTGCCGCGGACGAAGGGGAATAACCGGGGCGAGCCGTGCCTGTTCCGCCGGCTGCCTGCCGTCCGTTGACCGGGCTTCCCTGGAACCGGTTCCTGTTTTTGCTCGACTGCCGGATCCTGGCGAGGGACGCTTCTCCCCTGCCGAACAGGCGCACCCTGGCTGGGCAGAGCCCAGTTCTGGCACCCCGCAGGAAAGGTCCGGGCCGGAGGGCTTTGCGTGCGGCGGTGCGGGTTCAAACGGCTGGGACAACATGGCTGGCTCCTTTGGTGGATTCTTGTCCTGCGCCGAGACTCTGGAAGCTCTCCGGCATGACATCGATTCTGGAGGTTCCCCGCGTCAGGCAGACTGGTCGGGCCCGTTTACTGGATAACGGTCCGGACCCAGTCGGTTGTGGAGGACAGACGGGTCAGACTGAGGGCAAGAGCTCAAGCTGCGGCTGCCCTGCCTGCCGTCCTCCACTCCTGGAGTCAGCTCGTCCTGGTGTGGCCTTGGCAGCGTTGCTCGCTTACCGGCCTGCTCGGGTCAGCTGGACGGAGTTGGCAGCATCGCCGCTTGGTGGCGCCGGCCGAGCACGAACCCGTCCTCGCGGTCGATCCATTGACGGCGCAGCACCCGCAGCACCATGGACATGTTCAGGCCCGAGACGCCCGGCAGTGCGCCGATGTCGTTCGTGACGAAGTCGGCCAAGGAGTCCTCACCGCTGAACACACCGTGGTAGAACACCGAGGAGGGCCCCGCGGTCATGACCGTGTAGCGGGAGGACTCATGGCTGCCGAGGTAATTGAGCACCGCGGGAATGTGTTGAGGCTGGATTTCCAGGGTGATCAAGGCGGTGAGCGGAAAGCCCAGCAGCGCCGGCTCGATCTCCGCCCGCGGCCTGGCGGTACCCGATTCCAACAGCCCCTGGACCACCCGGTAGGCGCTCGAGGTGCTGATCTCCAGCTCCCGTGCGACCTGCGCAGACGAGACCCTACCGTCCTCCAGGAGCATGGCCAGCGCGCCGTATTCGATCGGCCCAAGATCCGGGGCGGGGCGGGCGGCGGCGTCGGCATCGGGGAGATAATCGGCAAGGGCCGAGAGCTTTTCACGCTGCTCCTCGCGGAGCCGGTGGAGGCGCCAGCCGAAGCCCTCGCGTGCGGCGCGCAGAACCAGATCTGAGCGAATGGAATCGATGCCGGGAATGCTGGGAAGCTGAGTCATCAGCAGGTGATTAACGTCGGTATCCGGCAGCGGGTAGACGGTGCAGTAGAGGTCGGTAAGGCCGGTGGTGAGCATGATGGACTGCACCTCCGGGACCTTCTTCAGTTCCTCGGCCACTGCCAGCGATTTTCCGGGCGTGCACTTGATCCACACCACGTAGGGATTGCCGGAGGTCAAAACCGTCCAGCGGGCAGAGGCGATCATACGCAGCACTCCGCGGTCCTGCAGATTGGCCATCCTGCGGCTGGCGGTACTGGGTTTAAGGCCGATGATCTCGGCGATCACGTTCACCGGCCCCCGTGGAGCGATCTGCAGGGCCGCGACTATGTCGAGGTCGGTGTCGTCGAGCACAAAGACCAAATTTCCTCCTTGGGATAAATCACCACTATAGTCGCTTTCTGTGACAGCAATCACCGCTGGGTGTGGTGTGGATGACTGAAAATATCGATTGGTGGACTTGTGGCGATGGAAGCGGAGACGGAGACTAAAAAGTCCCGTCGTGGAGTTAGTGCCATGTTGAAGTTCATGGACGGCGTGGAACGGGTAGGCAACAAGCTGCCCCATCCATTCTGGCTGTTCATTGGGCTGACGGTGGTACTCGTGTTCGTCAGCGCCGTGTTGTCGGCCTTTGATGTTTCGGCAGTCTCCCCGGCCGACGGCGAAGTCATCGAGGCACGGAACCTGCTCTCGGCCGAGGGCCTTGACTTGATGCTGGGCGGCGTGATCAAGAACTTCATCACCTTCCCGCCCCTGGGACTGATCCTGGTGGTTATGCTCGGTGTCTCCATCGCGGACAAGGGCGGGCTGCTGACTGCGGTCATGCGTTCCATGCTGGCGCGCGTGCCCGCCAAGATGGTGACATTCACCGTGGCGCTTGCCTCGATGTTTGCCCATGTCGCCTCCGATGCGGCATTTGTCGTCATGATTCCGCTGGGAATGATCGCTTTCAGGTCGGTGGGCCGCAGCCCGGTCATCGGCGCGGTCGTCGCCTACGTGGCGGTCGGCGGCGCAGGCAGCGTCAGCCCGATCATCGAGGGATCAGACGCCGTCTACGCCGGGTTGACCACGGCAGCGGCACAGACCATTGATCCCGACTATGTGGTTTCCCCCGTCGCCAACTACTTCTTCGGCGTCGTATCCTCGCTCGTACTCGCCGTGTCCATCACGGTCGTGACCGAATTGATCGTCGCACGCCGGGTCGAGGCCATGAACAAGGTCCTCCCGGATCTGGTGGATCCCACAGACATTCCCGACATGAAGCTCAGCGCCATTGAGCGCAGGGGCGTGCTCCGGGCCGGTATCGCTGCTGCCCTCTTCCTCGGCCTGCTGGTGCTCTCCGTGGTGCCCCAGGCCTCCCCGCTGCGCGGCGAGGGCGGCTCGATCGTGGACTCCCCGCTGATGGACAACGTCGCGGTGTTCCTGATGCTCTTCTTCGCGGTGGTCGGCATTGTCTACGGAACCACTGTGAAGACCATCCGCTCGGCCCGCGATGTGCCGGACATGATGGCCCAGGGCCTGCGCGACCTGGTGCCCGTCATCGTGCTCTTCTTCGCAGTCTCCCAGTTCCTGGGCTACTTCAAGTGGACGAACGTCGGCCAGCTCGTGGCGATTGGCGGCGCCAACGCACTGACCTCCGTGGATGCCCCCGTCATGCTGATCTTCGTCGGCGCGATCCTGCTGATCAGCATCATGAACCTGCTGCTCACCAGCGGCATCGCCATGTGGTCGCTGATCGGACCGGTGTTGGTCCCGATGCTGATGCTGCTGAACATCTATCCGGAAACCACCCAGGCGCTGTTCCGGATCGCTGATGCGCCGACCAACTCGCTCACTCCTATGAGCCCGTACTTCGTGATCGCCCTGGAGTTCATCCGCCGCGTGCGGCCGTCGGCCGGGATCGGCACGCTGATGTCCCTGGTGCTGCCGCTGACGGTGGTCAATCTGGCGGTCTGGACGCTGATGTTCCTGGGCTGGTACGCCCTGGGCATCCCGCTGGGCCCGGGTGCACCGATCCGCTGATGACCGCCCCGACCAGCAACGCAACACTTAGGAAAGAACAAGAAGTGACTAGTGCAGCAGTATCCCTGACAGAGATCCACACTTGGACCAAGACCCACGCCGGGGCCATGGTCGCCGACATCGAGATGCTCGTGAACTACGAGACCCCCAGCCGCGGCCTGGACCTGTTGAACACGGCTGCGGCTGCCATTGAGAATTGGATGCGCGAACGCCTCGGGGAACCCGAATTCGCCGTTCGCCACCAAACCCATGGCTACGGGGACGTGATTGACATGGGGTTCGCCGGCACCGGGGAAACTCCGGTGTTGATGGTGGGCCATTACGACACGGTGTGGCCCGCCGGGACCCTGGCGGGCTGGCCCTTCACAATCCGCGGGGACGGAACCGCAACCGGCCCCGGCGCCTATGACATGAAGGCAGGACTCGTCACCGCCGTGTGGGCGCTGCGTGCGTTGCGCGAGGCGGGCATCCCACACCCGCCCGTGAGGTTCATTTTCAACGGCGATGAGGAAATCGGAAGCCCCGCCTCCCGCCCGGTGATCGAGCAGGCCGCGGCCCGCGCCAAGGCCACCCTTGTGTTGGAGCCCGGGGTCGGCTGGGACGTCAAGACGGAACGTAAGGGTGTGGGCGCCTTCACCGTGTCAGTCACGGGCGTTGAGTCCCATGCCGGCAACGAGCCGTTGGCAGGTGCCAGCGCGATCCACGCTCTGGCGGAACTGATCCCTGTCCTCGTGGAAGCCCAGGACCATGCAGCAGGAACCACCATCAACGTTGGTGTCATAGAGGGTGGCACCACCCGAAACGTGGTGGCTGGCCGGGCGCACTGCGTGGCAGATGTGCGTGCCTCGACGGCGCTCGAGGCGGAGCGGGTGGAGGGCGTGTTCGCGGCCCTTGCCGTAAGGGATCCGCGAATCAGCGTTCAAATCAGCGGGGGGTGGAACCGGCCGCCCATGCAGCTCACCGAGGCCAGCCGCCCGCTCTGGGAAATGGCGCGGGATCTTTCGGGGATGCTGCGTGAACCACTGGCGGGCATCAGCGTGGGCGGCGGAAGCGACGCCAATTTCATTGCGGGCCTGGGCCTGCCTGTGCTCGACGGGCTGGGCGCCAGCGGCGGCGGACCCCATGCCCGCCATGAGCACGTTGTCCTGGCTGACGTTCCCGACCGCGCGGCCCTGGTGGCCGGCGTCCTGCGCCGGCATGTCGGCGCCTAGGGTCACAACTGGCGTCACGGCACTATTGCCTCACCAACGGTGCGGCAATAGTGCCTGTGAGCACGCCGTCGTCGGGCCGGCCGTGTGAACACATAGCTGTCGCGCGCAGCATCTCGGGGAACACTGGGCAGCAGGACAGGCGGGTCAGAGTGCCGGCAGGAGCGCGAGGAGCAGCGGGACCACAGTCAGGCAGATAAAGGCCGGAAGTGCGCACAGACCAAGCGGCAGCACCAGCTGGATGCCAAGGGCTGCGGCCCGGCGTTCAGATTCCCGGGCGCGACGGCGCCGGATCTGCTCTGCCTGGGCGTGTAGGACGGCGGCGGACGGCGCCCCGCTGCTGGCAGCAAAGGCCAGGGCATCGCGGAGCACGCCCGCAGTTCCCCGGACCTCCGTGGGCACGCCGCGCGAGTTGCTGTCCCTGACGTCCAGCGCCAGTTCCCAAGCGGTTTTCCAGTCCGATCCCAATTCCAGGGCGGTCACCACGCGGGCAATGATCCGTCCCAGAACCGGCTCGGCCGACTCACTGAGGATGCGCAGCCCGGTAGGCAGCGGCCGGCCGGACTCGAGCATGGCTGCGGCGAGGTCCAGCAGAAGAGCCGGGTCGCTGACGCCTTTAGCCCCGCCGTTCGAAGTCCCGCCTTGGTTGGGGGTTTCCGCCGGCCGGTTGGCGCCGGAACCGGGACGCTGTCCCGTCCCCGGGTAAGGGAAAGGCCTGTAGAGAATCCAGATGCCGGCGCCAAGTAGCAGCGCGACGGCGGCACCGGTCATGGGCCAGCCCTCATGCCGTCTCCGGCCCGGCCGCCCGGTGAACCAGGATCCCTGTCCATATCCGTGCGGCCAGTGCCAGGCCGGCCCCTGCCCCCGCGGCGCTCCATCCGAAGGGGGTCTGGACGAGCACCGCCAGGGGGTCTGTTCCCAGTGCGTACCCCAGCACCAGTCCCGCTACCGGCAGCCAGGTCAGGACCCGGACGGTCGCTTTGGGACCGGCGAGCGCCGTGGCCCTCGCTGCCCGCGCGTCCAGTACGGCCTCCAGTCCATGGGCATACCGCCCCAATATCCCGGCCAGTGGAGCACCGCTGCGTTCGGACGAATCAACGCACGCTGCGAGGTCGTTCCAGACCATCGCCTCAATGCCGCGGCATTGACGGGCGGCCACCCGCAGCAATGGCACAGGGCTCAGCCCCAGGGCAGCGGCCCGCGCCGCGGACTCGAGGATGGCCGTCGTCCGGCTGCTCCCCTCTGTGCCCACCCCCTGGCCGTTCAAGCGCGCCGCGTCTGTCCACAGCTCGGCCGGTGTCCGGCCTGCCTTCAGCAGCCCTGCCAACTGATGGACCAGCAGCGGCAACCGGTGCAGATCATCCTCCCGGTCCAGCTTCCCAGCGCGGGACCGCCGGGACAGCCGGGACCGCCGGGACAGCCCCGCAGTGTTCAACGGCCCCATTGCTTTTATCTGGCCCACCGCGTTTATTTGGCCCGCCCCGTTTATCTGGCCCGCCGCCTTTATCTGGCCCGCCCCGGCAGCCGGCGGAGCCGGACGCCCGGGCCCCGGCTCCGGCCCAGCGCCGGCGGCTGCCGCCAGGTTCCGCAGGGCATTCCGCCGGCCTCCCAACAGCACCAGCCAGGCAGCGCCGAGAAGGATGCCGACCATTCCGCCGGTCATCC
>NZ_DALZXY010000080.1:0-16766 GCF_031988865.1 Arthrobacter sp. | reverse complement strand
CCCAGGACCCCGCCGCGACCCGCACCGTTGCCAGGCTCAGGAGCGCCAGCACCAGCAGGCCGGGAAGCAGGCCGCGGCGCCGCCCAGCCGCCGACCGCGGAGCTGGGCGGGTCTGCTGCCACGCCGCCAACAACACGGCGCAGACAGCCGCCACGCCAAATGTTCCGGCCGAAAGCAGTTGCCCGCTCACACTGGTCTCAAGATCCATCACAAACCCGAACGGCAGATACAGCACGGTAGCTCCCACCCACACCAGGAGCAGGCGGCGGGCCAGCCTCCCGGCCACCATCGGCCGCCGATCCAGCGGCAGGCTCAACCACCAGTACCCTTCGGGCCCGCTGACCGACGCCGGACCGAACTTCCGGGCCATCGCCAGCACCGTCACCAGGGCCGCGAACACCAGCACCGCCGCAGCCGCGCCGTCGGGCACGGGGAACGACGGCGGCGCCACCAGGGTGCGGCCGGAACCGGCATTCCAGGCGGAGGCGACCTGTTCGCGCAGCGCCAGGACCAGTCCCGTGGCCAGGGCACCGATGGTTCCAACGCTCAGCACTGCGGAATAGACGTCGACAAAAACATCCCGGAACCGGGTCCGGCCGTGGGAAAAGGCGCGCGAGGCCGCACGAGTGTACTGCACCGGGTTGAAGGAAAGAGGTGCTTGAGGGGCCTCAGTGGTCATGGGTCAGCGTCCGGCGATTTCCGCGGCGGCGCGCTCGGGCGCGATCTCCCGGACGTCGTCGTCAATCAGCAGGCACCGTTGAGCGGTGGCCAGCAGCAGCGCCGGATCGTGGGTGACCAGCAGGACCGTCCCGCCGTCGTCGGCATAGGCCTGGATACGCTCTCCCACGCGTTCGCGCATGGCGGGGTCCAGACGCTGCTCCGGTTCGTCCAGGATCAGCAGCGACGACGGGCGGATCAGGGCCGAAGCCAGCAGCAGCCGGCGGCGCTGGCCGGAAGAGACGGAGGCCGGAACGGCGTCGGCCCTCTCCTGCAGGGCGAAGAAGTCCAGTTCGGCGTCGACGGCGGCGTCCGGGTCCGGGACCGAGTGGCCGCGGGCGACCAGCTGCAGATGCTCGCGCAGGGAGAGGGAGGGGAAGAACGAGTCCTCGTCGAACAGGGCGGCGACCGAGCGGCGGAACGGGATCGCGTCCTCGTTGACCGGCAGCCCGTGGACCCGGACCTCGCCGTCGAGCATTCGCTGCTTTCCGGCGATGGTGCGGGCGGCCGTGGACTTGCCCGCGCCGTTAAAGCCAACGACGCCGAGGATCTCGCCTGCGTCAGCCCGCGCCGTGATCGGCCCGCACACCGGCATGGCGCCGTAGCCTACGGACAGGTTGGAAATATCGAGCACGGCCCCCGGGAAAGTCATGGGTTCAATCTACCGGCGGACCTCTATCCGCAGCGGAGTGCAGAGCCGGGTCAGCCAGTCGGCGTCGTCCGGAAGCGCGCCGTAACGCGCAGAGCCCGGCTTAGGGCTCCAGCGCAATAAATGACAGGATCGCTGCAGCAGGCTGCGAAAGCCTGCTGGCGCCGTGGTCCGCTAAAACACTGGGGGAGTAGCAATTCCATGCAGCAAAGTCGTCGAACTGTCCACATCATCGCTTTAGCCACCGCCTTGCTTATAAGCGGTTGCAGTGCGCAGGATCGTATCCCGGTTACGTCCGACGCAACCGCATCAGACACACACGGCACCTCAACGGCCGCCGAGCCGACGGCGACGGTGCATGCCGCTGAGCAGACAGCGACCGCACCCGCGGCCGCCCCTTCGACGCTTTCAACCTTTATCACCGATGACGGCATGTTCGAGTTCGATTACCCGTCGGATTGGTCTGTCGTCGCCAATCCTGATTCCCGCCCCGACACGGCAGGCTTCTCCTTCATTGTGCAGGACAGTGAAGGCAGGAAGATGGCTACGCTGGCCGCGGGTTTCCCACCCGCTAACGATTCAGTGGTTACCGGACCGATAGAGCCCGTACCGCTCGAGTACGTCAAAATTCCCGAAAAACAGATCGCCGAAACGCACGAGGGAACCGCCATAGCCTTTCACTACGAGACCCGGTACAACCCGGTCCAAGGAGAAGTTGGCGCGGAGATGGGCATCAACACGTTTAAGACCGAATTCCCTATTTCGGCTTCGTTGCCGGGCTTCCACATTGACACGTCGACGGGGGCCGCCTTCACCCGGTGGATCGACCCCACGGAGGATCTGCCCGACGTCGATCCCTACCTCAAAACTGCCGGTGGCACAGAATTGTTCGAGGCGTATCAGCGGACCACCGAGTATCAGGCGGTTAAAGAGATGATGATCTCCCTCCGCCGACTCATGTAGTCCATCGCCTTGTCAGCTGCCACAGCGGGCGGGGGATGCGGTGCCCTAGGATGAGCTGACCGGCGGCCCAGGAGACACTTTGGAAATCAACACACTGGAATTCCTCATAGTTACTCTCTGGAGCGCCGGAGTCGTGGCTGGACTTTACTTCTATTTGTCCGCCCGGTCCGTCCGATCAATGCTGGTGCTGGGTGGGTCGTTGGTGATTCCAGTCCTGGGATCCACGGTGGCTGTGGTGCTGGTGGACCGGTTTCGCGCCCTGCGGAAGAAGAGGAAATCAGGTGCCGACGCCGACTGCGCTTCGCGGGGCACAAGTGAGCAAGCCTCCGAGACTGCGGAGACGGCTAAGCCTGAGGAAGAAGTACTCACCGTTGAGAACAGCAGCGACCTGGCTGCCCTGCTGGCCATCACGGACTACTGCATTGAACCAGCTTCCGTCTTTGCTGCACAGCATCAGGGGAAGACCATTGCGTTCGACGGAAGCATCGGCGCCATGATCCCTCACGGCGACTACAAGATTCGGTATGACATCTTGATCGGAGCTGGAGATTTCAGCGAGACCACTTCGCCTGGGCCAGCATTCCAGTTCCGTGATGTGAACGCCACATCCGATATGCATTTCACGGATACCGACCGCCCAGACACCATGGGCGTCGGTGACAACCTCCGCCTTACGGCGCGCGTGGTGGGTTTCGCGGAGAGCTCCTGCCTCTTCCTCTTGGATCCTGTACGCACGTCTTTTAGGTGATTGCCGGGTTGGAGCTTTTCCCTCGGCTAGGAGGGAAGAGCAGCCGAAACGGGCCGGTACACGGGTACCCGGCCAGCCGCCGTCGTCCGTCGGTCCAAAGAACCTAAACCTTCACCTTCGCCTCAAACTAACGAGCTCATTCGCTGCATCCGGTAGTCAACAACCTCACTGCTGGCTCGGACGTTGCCCCGTCTTATGCCTTCCGGATCCTGACGCCCATGATCCGCTCACTGCGCATGCCCGCAGGGCCTGGCGTGCCCCCGGCCGGGATTACTGAACCGGGGGAGGCGGCTGAACCGGGGGTGGCGGGGGCTGTCCGCCGTCGTACCTGGGCCCGCTCTCCGGACCTGTGCCCGGGCCGTAGCCATCCCGCGACTGTGCGCTTAGCCGCCGCCAGGGACGCCGGTCGTAGATCGCCAGGAGCTGCGCACCGAGACCGAAGAACACCATGGCCAGCCAGACGAGAATGTTGAGCCACGGAACATGCAGCGCAACGATGAGGATGAGGCCTCCGACGAGCGCCTTGATCACCGGATGCTGGTTCCCGCGGAAGATGAGCCTGCCTATGTAATACGCAGTAAAGACGAAGGATGCGAGCGTGAGTGTGATCCATACCAGCAGGATTGCCAGCGCGACGGGCGCCCCGATGACCGTGACCAGGAGGACCAGCACGGCGAACGGAATGGCGATCGATGCCACAAAACCGACCAGCAGGGCTTTCCACGGTTGGGGCACCAAGCGGTCGGTCACACGGTGCAGCAGGCGGGGGAAGAGCCAGCCAGCGAGCACCGTGATGAGGCT
Source organism: Arthrobacter sp. (assembly GCF_031988865.1). Classification (NCBI taxonomy): domain Bacteria; kingdom Bacillati; phylum Actinomycetota; class Actinomycetes; order Micrococcales; family Micrococcaceae; genus Arthrobacter; species Arthrobacter sp. The sequence goes on along the minus strand of NZ_DALZXY010000080.1, from coordinate 12,888 downwards.
CAAGGCGACCAGCGCATAGAGCAGCCCGAGCAGCCATCCAACGAACTTTTCCCCGGGCGAAGGCTCTCGGTCGGGCTGCGGCGCGATGCGCTCCACGGTGCCACTGACCGCGCCGTCGGCGATGTCCGCATCTTCGTTGGAGTTGTACGTCAGGTTGCCGCCGACAGTCCCATCGATAGTCAGGTCCCCGACGCCGACCTGGACATCACGGCCAATCGCGCCGGCGATGGAGATATCGCCTGCGGCACCCACAAGATCGTCCCCGAAGGAGCCGGTATCTGTCACATCGACAGTCGACGCGAAGATGGTGCCGCTGCGCGTAACGTCGCCGCTGATGGTCACGTCCTGCCCGGCCAGGCGCACGTTTCCGTCAACGTTTCCGGTGATGGTGATCGTCTGGGCGGCCGCGATCACATCCCCTGTGACGTTTCCGCTGATCGTGATTCTTTGTCCCGACGCGTACACGTCCCCGGAAACGTCGTCCCGGACGTCGATGTTCAGTCCGCTGTAGTACTGCGGGCCAGACCCGTCGTTCGTTACAGCAGCGGATACTGACTGCGGACTGGATGCCGGGGCCGAGGCGAATGCGCCGGTCCCCGTCATGAGAAGCAGAATGACGGCGGCGAGGACTGCTGAGAACACTCGCCGCGGGGGAGAAGGAAGTCTCATCGGAATGCCTTTCCGGTACCTGGGTCCGCCTGGTCGTCCTCATCGAAGGGCTGTTTGCAGCGGAGTCCCGGAACTTGGGGCCGATGCTCAAACCGGCCCCGTGGTCCCGGGGTCAATGTCCTCAGTGTCCAGCAGATAGCCGCCGCACAATAGGGGCGGCGGGCCGGTTGTTCCTCGGAGTCGACGGATTTACCGCTTTTCGTGATTGGGTATCCCGATGGATGAATACGTTAGTTCAGGCACTTTCTGGTTCACGCTGGCCGTGATCAATGCCGGTCTGGCTGAGCAGAAGAACCGGTCGCGGTGGATTTGGTTCCTCGTATCGATATTGCTGGGGCCGATCGCCACCGTGTTGATCGTGGTGTGGCGGGCGCCGGAGCCCGCGGTATCTGCAAAGGCCTACAGCGACGGATACAGGTACCGGACCTAGAGATCCTTCACCGCGCGGATAGCGGCCACGGCCCGCGGGAAACCGACGTACGGAAAGCAGTGGACCAGGGCCGCGGTGATCTCCGTCTTGGAGTTGCCCACCTGCAGGCAGGCGCGGCCGTGCGGTCCGAGCTGGGCGGAGGTGTCGCCGATCGCTGCCAGGGCGCAGAGCACCAGCAGTTCACGCTGCGCAAGCGTGAGGCTGCCACGGGTGTAGAAGTCCCCGAAGCAGAACTCGGTCAGGAACCGGGGGAGGGCTTCATCGAACGGCTGCGGCAGGCCGGCAAGGTTGTCTTTGATTTCCGTGCCGTACAGCGGCTCCTGCTCGGCGAGCCCGCGCTGGTACCGGCCGGCGTCGTCGACCGTTCCCTGAGCCGGCAGCGGCAGCTCGATGCCATGGTCGCGGAACACCGCGTTGACCGTGGCGACGGCGTTGAGGGTGCGGGGGAAACCGATGAAAGGTGCCAGCTGGTACACCGCTTCGCGGAGCTGCACCGGCGGCACACCCACACGAAGCGCCGCCGCGGTGTGGGCGCTCAGCTGCGGCAGGGTCTGCAGGCAGGCCAGAACGGTGACGGTGATCAGCTCCCGGGTCTGGTCATCGAGTACGCCGGAGCCGAAGACGTCGCCGAAAATGAAGCCGCGCAGGATCTCCATCAACTCCGGATCGTCCTGGTGGGCGTCCCGGTCCCGGTGACCGAAAAGCCGGGCATAGGTTGCCTCGGCCTGCTCCCGGCGGGACGGGGAGCCAGAATCGGAATCCGGTCCATCCATGGTGCGCTCCTCGGCTGGGACACGTAGGGAAGCTGAGACGCGGGCGGCGCTCTTCCCATGCAAGCACGCCGAGGGGAGCCGCGCCAGCACACACTGGAGGAGCGCCGGGATCTCTGCGCAGAACCGTGCGAAGTCCCTGCCAGCCATTCCGGCCCGCCGCGCACCAGAGGACCATGGAGACCCAGCAGTTCCGCCAATCCCAAGGAGCAAGACCCATGATCCTGGACGAGACCTACACGCTGGCCAACGGGCTGCCGATCCCGAAGCTCGGGCTCGGCACCTGGTTCATCCCCGCCGACGCCGCGGCCCAGGCCGTGCGGGATGCCATCGGGATCGGGTACCGCAACATCGACACCGCGCAGGCCTACGGAAATGAACACGGCGTGGGGGAGGGCGTGCGCAGCAGCGGGGTTCCGCGCGGAGAGCTGTTCGTTTCCAGCAAGCTGGCGGCCGAGATCAAGGACTACGAGGACGCTGTCGCTGCGATCGACGGCTCCCTCACGGTGATGGGCCTGGACTACCTGGACCTCATGCTGATCCACAGCCCCCAGCCATGGAACGACTGGCGCGGCGGCTCCTACGCCGAGGGCAACCGCCAGGCCTGGCGGGCGCTGGAAGAGGCCCATGCGGCGGGCAAGCTCCGCTCCATCGGCGTGTCCAATTTTGAACAGCACGACCTGGAGAACATTCTCTCCGCCGCCACCGTGGGGCCGCAGGTCAACCAGATCCTGGTGCACGTCGGCAACACCCCGGACGCGCTGCTGGATTTCTGCACCGAGAACAACATGCTGGTGGAAGCGTATTCACCGATTGCCCACGGCGAGATCCTGAAGAACGAGGCCGTTGCCGCCATGGCTGCCCGTTATGAGGTCTCCGTGCCACAGCTCTGCATCCGCTATGTGCTCCAGCTCGGCACCGTGCCGCTGCCGAAAACAGCGAACCCCGAGCACATGAGGAGCAACGCCGAGGTCGAGTTCGTCATCTCCGGCGAGGACATGGAGGCCCTGCACGGTATCCAGGTGACCGATTACGGGAAGTCCAGCCGGTTCCCGGTCTTCAGCGGCAAGTGACTGCGCCGGCGCTGATCAGCGCCGGCGTCCGGGAGTTTCCGGCTCCACGGCAGCGGACGACGGCGGGAAGTCCCGCCGTCGTCCGCTTGGGTGACGCTTCTGGAGCGCTAGTGGAACAGGGCCGCCAGGCGCTCGGACGCCGAAAAAGCGTCACTGGGGGTCGAGCGGGCATCGCCCACGGTGCAGGCACCGGTAGCCATTTTCAGCACGCCGCTCTCCGCTGGCATCCAGTCGAGAACTTCTCCTCTGACGAAGGACAGGGCTGAGCCGTGGAATGAAGCCGCAACCTCGGCGGGAACCGTTCCGAGAACAGGCGTCACTGTCTCGGCTTCGGGAAGGCCGAAGAACACCGGGATTTCGTTACAGTGCAGAGCAAGGCCGCTCTTCTCGGGTGCCCAGCGATAGTCGTATACCCAGGTAGGGGCGGCCGCGGTGCAGCGTTCGGAAAGCACGGCCGGAACGACGGAGCGGAAAAGCCGTTCTGTGATAAGTCGTCCGGGCAGGAGTTCATGGAGGGAACCGATTTGCTCCACGGCATCAACGGCTTCATCCGGAGGAACATTTTCGGCCTCGAATTGCGCAACTACGTCGCTGCGGTCCAGGGCTGTCTCACCGGGCGTCCATAGTGTTTCGTCTGCGGTGGCGCCAATGACCAGCGCAACGTCGCCGCTTTCCGCCGCGATCCCTGCACTGATTCCGTGGGGAAACAGTTCTTCCCCTACAACCGGTGGAAAGGTCAGCAGCGCACCCGTCGCCAGCAGGGCATCCTGGAGTGCCGTGTCCGTTACTGACGCGAACCCGGCGATATCAGGGGATACTCCTACCGCCTCGGCAAAACCCGCTGTTGCCAGGGCAGCTTTGTCCACAGTGATGCTTTCCAGCACACCGGACAGGACCCAGGCGCGCTTGAACAGGCCGCGGGCCGCTCGTGTGGCCAGAAGGCACAGGACTGCTCCGCCTCCTGCTGATTGACCGGAAACAGTGACGTTGGCGGGATCGCCGCCAAATGACGAAATCGCATCCTGAATCCATTCGAGTGCGCAGATCCAGTCCAAGACGGCGCGATTATCCGGAGCGCCCTCAATGTGCCCGAACCCATCAAGTCCAAGCCGGTAGGAGATGGACACGACCACCACGTCTTCGGACGCGAACTGACGTCCGTCGTACCACGCGCCGATCGAGGATCCGGATACATATCCGCCGCCGTGGATCCACACCAGCACCGGGAGCGCTGCGCCCCCGTTCAGGGCATGGGCGGGCGCGAATACGTTGAGGTTGAGGATGTCATCACCGGGAACAACGGGTTCCGGAATGTCGAACCCGGGCGATTTGCGCAGGGGTGTTGCGCCCCAGCGGGTTGCGTCGAACGGCTCGGCGAAGTGCGCCCTGCGTTCGGGTGCGGCAAACCGGAGCGGACCCGTGGGTGCTTCCGCATAAGGGATGCCGCGGAAGACCGCCACCCCGTGAGCCTCCAGGCCCGTCATTTTTCCGACCGAGCTGGTGTGCTCGATCGTGGTCGCCTCTGCCCAAAAGGCGTTGTCTTTTGGATGCGTCATTTCAGAGTTTTCCTCGATGTTCATAGGGTTTGGCCCGGCTTGGGGGTAATCAAGAGGCTCGCTGCGAAGGCCAACAAGGCGATGACAGCGGAAACCCAAAGTGCCGTGAAGTAGCCGGCTTCCGACCCGTCTACGAAGGACGCCACAATGCCGATTCCAAGACTCGCCCCGATTCCAACGGCGGCGCTGTTCAGGCCGGCCAGGGCGGACGGTGCGCCATCGGGCGAAAGCAGGACACCCAGGCCGTTAAGCGTGGTTAGGACAATCCCCGTGAAGAATGCACCCAAAAGGAAAGCGAGTACTGCGACGACGACGAGGTCGTGCCGGAACGCAGTGAGCACCGCAAGGGTCAGGGCGATAAGGAGCAACCCTGAACGAAGCAGGCGCAGCCACCCGATCCGGGTTACGACAGCTCCGCACAACGGTGACAACAGCACTCCGGCAAGCGCGCCGGGAACGATGTAGATCAGGGCGGATTGGGCGGCGCTCATGCCGAATCCGACCGCCCCGTCCTGGCTGAGGATCACGATGGTGTAGCCCAAAGTGCTCACGTAGCCGGCCAAAGCGAGGATCGTGGTGGCGATAACAGGCCACACATGGCGTGACCGAAGGTGCTCTACGGCGATCAGCGGCGTGGCGCGTCTCTTCTCGATCATCCAGAAAGCGATGAACGCTGCTGCCGCGACAGCAAAGTAGGCAACCGTCGCCGGGGCCACCCAGCCTGCCATGGGCGCCTGGCTCAGGGAGGTGGTGAGGGAGATCAGTCCCACGGACAACGTCGCTGCGCCCCACCAGTCCATTTTTCCTGACGCCGGACGGCGGCTGTCCGCCGGAATCCAGAGACGGACGCTGATGGCGGCGAGGATCCCGGTCAAGAGAATCACCACAAAAATGGACCTGAATCCGAAGGTATCTACGAGCAGGCCGCTGAAATAGGCGTCAACGCCCCCGACCCCTCCGTTGACGGCAGTGATGGTGCCAACCGCGATTCCGAAGGTCTTAGGGGTGAGCATTTCCCTGAGGAGAACGAAGGTTATGGGGAAAGCCGCGCTGGACGCGCCCTGCAACGCCCGCCCCGCCAGTAGTACCTCCATGTTGGGGGACCACGCACAAAGTGCCGTGCCCACTCCGAGAATGGCAAGCACAATGAACAGTGTGCGGCGGTGGCCCAGGAAATCGCTCCAGCGGCTCAGGACGACGCCGGCGATGGCTCCGGTCAGCAGATACAGCGACAAGACCTGCGAAGCCCGGGCAGGCGATTCGTTAAGCGAGGCGGCTATGTTCGGGATCGCGGGGGCAAGCATCGTGGAATTGAGCTGGGCGGTCAGAACGCACAGGGTCAACGCAGCAACCAGTGCCACGGCCTTCCGGCCTTTTAGTTGGGGCTGGACCGACGGTGCGGTCTCCAGCCCCTGAATATTATTGCTTGCCACTTTCAAAAGACTCCTTTGTCAATTCCACGTCAAGTTCCCCCAAGCTGGGTATGATGTTATACCTCTAAAAAGGCATTTGCATAGAGATCGATCAGTACGTCGATATGCCTGCCTGGAAAGTGCAAAATGCCACCCTCCCGAAGCCGTCACGAGCCCGAGGTGCTACCGGTCAGAGCTTGGCGATAATCCCCGCGAGCAGCTTGGAAATGCGCGGTCCGGCGGCCTGGCCGGCCTCAAGGACTTCGTCATGGCTGAGCGGCACGGGGCTGATCCCGGCGGCAAGGTTGGTCACCAATGAGATGCCGAAGACCTCCATGCCGGCGTGGCGGCCGGCAATAGCCTCCAGGGCCGTGGACATACCCACCAGATCGGCGCCGATCCGCTTGGCGTACTGCACCTCGGCGGGCGTCTCGTAGTGCGGGCCGGTGAACTGCGCGTACACGCCTTCTGCCAGTGACGGGTCCACTTCGCGGGCCAGATTGCGGATGCGTGAGGAATACAAGTCCGTGAGGTCCACGAACGTCGCCCCTTCCAGTGGTGAGGCGGCGGTGAGGTTGATGTGGTCGCTGATAAGCACCGGTGTGCCGGGCGTCCAGTTCTCCTTGAGCCCGCCGCAGCCGTTGGTCAGCACCAGGGTCTTGCAGCCGGTGGCCGCGGCTGTGCGCACGCCGTGAACCACGGCGCGGACACCCTTGCCCTCGTAGTAGTGCGTGCGGGCGCCCAGGACCAGGGCCCGCTTCCCCTCCTTCGTCAGCACGGAGCGGATGGTACCCACGTGCCCCACCACGGACGGCGCGGAAAAACCGGGGATTTCGGCAGCGGAGAGGGTTGCGGTGGTCTCGCCAATCAGCTCGGCGGCGTCGCCCCAGCCCGATCCGAGGACCAAGGCCACATCATGGCTGTCTATCCCCGTTTCCCGGGCGATGTAGTGAGCTGCATCAGATGCGGCTTCGAAGGGGTGCTGGGTGGGGTGGTCAGTGCGCATGAGCCCCAGCGTATAGGTATGAGGTTATACCTCTCGGGTATGACATAGCCTTCATTCAGTTATCCGTGATTGAGTTGGTGGATCGTCTGCCCTACCCGAAGGAATGTGCCGTGAATCCCGACGTCCATGCGTTTCTGTCCCAGACGCTGACGCCGTCACTTGGGGTGCCGCTCAGGGTTGCCGTCTACTCGCGGCTGACCGATGGAATCCGCTCCAACATCTTCCCTCTCGGCTCCCTCCTCCCGCGGGAGACGGAACTCGGAGCGGCGATCGGGCTGAGCCGCACAGTGGTGCGTGAAGCGCTAATGCTGCTTGAGGAGGACGGACTGATCGTTACGCGGCGGGGCGTGGGAAGGTTTGTCGCGGAGACCTTGCCGGGCGTTGGCCTGGAAGAATTCCGTCCCTTTGAAACGGCCCTCGCGGACCAGGGGCGTCCCCTGAAGGTTGTCCCGGGCGAAATGAAAATCCAACCGAGTATCGACTACATCAACAAGGGTCTGTCCCTGGACGCAGAGGCCAACGGCGAGCCGATCGCGCTGGTCCAGGAGGGCCTTCCTGCCGGCAAGTATCTTAGCGATATCAGCTCCGCACTGGCGGAAAATCTGCAAAAGGCCGCCGAATCCGAAGAGACCTTGCTGGCGGCCCTGATCCGTCTTTGCGGACCGGTGTTCACCGCTGGAACCTGCGGCATCAGCGCGGGAGTGGCCGGCGCCGGAAGGGCGAAACAGCTGAACCTCAGGGCGCAGGACCCAGTCCTGATCCTTACCCAGACGGCACAGCACAACGGCACGCTCGTGTACCTGGCCAAGTGCATCGTTTCCCCACACCTGGGCCAACTGAACATCGTTCAAACAACCCCTCCCAGCTGACGCGATGCCACGTTGAAACCGCCCCAACCCCACGGCAGGAACACATGACTTACCATCGGATCAACGGCGTCGACCTCTACTCCGAGGTGACCGGCGAGGGGCCGCCCATCCTCTTCCTGCACGGCGGATTCTGTTCGCTGGAATCGCTGCGGGAACAGTCCGATGCGCTGGCGGGGGACCGGCAGGTCTTCGCGTTCGAACGCCCCGGGCATGGCCGGTCAGCGGATATCGACGGCGGCTATAGCTACGAACGCGGCCTCGCCGACACCGTGGCTTACCTCGATGCGGAGGGCCTGGAATCGGTGGACGTGCTTGGCTACAGCGACGGCGCGATCCTCGGGCTGCTGCTGGCCCTGCATCATCCGGAGCGGGTCCGCTCCCTGATCGCCATCAGCGCGAACCTGGACCCGTCGGCGTTCAAGACTTCCGACGACGACGGCGGCGGGCTGCCGGTGCTCGGGCCCCCGGTGCACGCAGCGCCCAGGGAAGAGCCGAAGCCGGACGTCGAACGGATGCACTACGAGCGGCTGTCCCCGGACGGGCCGGCCCACGCCGATGCAGTCCTGGCCAAGCTGTTCCGGCTGTGGACGGAAGAGCCGCACATCGACCCCGCGGACCTGGGCTCGATCAAAGCCCCTACCCTGATCATGGCCGGGGACCGGGACACCATCCGGCCGGACCACAGCCTGCTGATCGCGGCCTCCATTCCGGGCGCGCAGCTGTGCATCGTGCCCGGCGCCACCCACGGCCTGCTGGCCGAGCGCCCGGCGCTGATCAGCGCCGTCGTCCGGGAGTTCCTGGGGCAGGTTCCTTAACCCAGCTCGGTGAACGCAGCCGCCTGCACGCGCTGAGTACGGGACGCCTGAGGATTGAGGTCGGTGCACCATGCGGGGTAGACACGGAACCCGCGCTTGCCAGGCCGTAGGCCGGAGCTGACATAACCTGCCGAGACCAGGTGCACCGGGGTGAATTGGAAGACCCCGAACCGGTCCTGGTCCTCCACAAAGACAAGCAGTCCGGCCAACGACTCCTCAGCGGTGAAGGGCCTGGTTGATCCGTCTTCGCCGCGGGTCCAGACTGCGACGAAAGCGCCCGGCTTCGTCGGCGTGATCCGGGCGGTGCGGATTCGCCAGCGATCCTCCCCGATGAGGGCAATGCCGGATTCGTAGTCGCTGTTCTGTTCTTCGGCCTGGATGACCAGCGCATTGGCCGGAGAAGGTGCAAAGTCGATGAAGCGGCTGAACGCACGGAAATTCACTCTAGAACTCTATGCGTTCGCCATCCGCCACAAACGACGTGCTCCTACTGCAGCGGGAGTTCCCTCGCCCTTCCGCTAGGCTGGGGTCGTCGCACCGACGGGGTGCGACGGCGAGAGGTTCGGGGGAGCCGCAATGATCAAAAGACCGTCACTAGGAATGGTCGTTGGCCTGTCGATTGTGGGCGGCTTCGCCCTCGGAATCAGCACATTATCCGCACCCGGGGCCGATGAACTTGCGGCGGCGTCCGGCCCAAATCCGCCGGCCGCGGAACTGGCCGCCCTCTCGGCGTCGGACACAGGTTTTCCTGAGGTAATAGATGACCCCGGGACAGCCGTGTACGAACCGTTCGTCGCTTGTTCGGCCGACTACGCAAATGGTCCGGGCGCGGACCTGGACCGCAGGAACCTGATGGGTCCCGAGAACAGCGTGATGGTTTCGCCCGAGCAGATGAGGGCCATGGGCCGCCCCGCAGCTGAAATTGAGGCGCAAACACGGGCTTGGAATGAGCTCAGCCCAGAGTCACGCGAAGAGCAACTGTGCCGCGCGGCCCAGCAGAACGCCGTTATCGCCGAACCGCGTTGAGTTCCGGGCACCGGGAAATGAGACGCAGTACACGGGTCCGCTCAAACAAGCCGGATCTCTTGGTGCTGTGGGTACTCATCCCCACCTTCCTCCCCGCTCTGTTTGTTGTCCTGCTTTCCCTGGTCACCTTTGCGTCGTTTATTGCGGGATCAGGTGCCAGGTGGTCCCAGGCGGTGACGTTTGTGCCTTTCCTTGCGTCAGCCCTCGCCGCAATCGCCACCGGTGTCCTGATGAAGCGAGCCCCGACGGACCGGAGGGCATGGGTGCTGTCTCTCTGTACTGTTGTGCTCCTGCTCCTTGCGGCGTCGGCACCCGTTCTTAGCTTCAGCAAGGCCGCGGCTGAAGAGTTCTGCGAAAGCGCGCCCGGCGGCCGGGGTTACCCGGGGACGGCAGCACCGGAAGAAACCCCCAGCATCTGCAGCTGGGCCAGGAACTAGCCCCACGGCGCCCCAGCCCCAGCCCAACCCCGCCACCGCTTTACCCCCGCGACCGCCGCAGCAGCCAGACGAAGTACGGGGCACCGATCAGGGCGATCATCAGCCCGGCCGGGATCTGCGCCGGGGCAATCAGCGTCCGCCCCAACGTGTCCGCCACGGACACCAGCACCGCGCCAAGCAGCATCGACAGCGGAATCAGCCGCGAATGCCGGGCACCGGCAATAAAGCGGGCCAGATGCGGGGCCACCAGTCCCACGAAACCCACCGCGCCAATGGCCACAACGCTCAGCGACGCCAGGACCGCCGCGGTGCCCAGCAGCAGCAGGCGGGAACGCTCCAGCCGGACCCCCAGAATGCGGGGAGTATCGTCGTCGACCGCCAGCAGATCCAACCGGCGCCGCAGACCGAACACCAGCGGCAGTGCCAGCAACAGCGCCACGGCCACCGGAACGACGTCGGGCAGCGTCCGTCCGTAGGTGGTGCCGGAGAGCCAGGTGAGGATGCGCGGAGTGTTCCACGGGTCGGCCCGCAGCAGCAGGAGCGTGGTCAGCGACGTCAACCCGTAGCCGCAGCCAATGCCAACGAGCACAAAGCGGTCGGGGAGCAGCCCGCCGCGCCAGGCCAGCAGGGCGATCAGCGCGAAGGTCGCCAGGCCCATCAGCACGGCCATGGTGATGAGCATCGGGCGTCCGCCGCCCAGGTTGGAGGTCACCACGGTGACCGCACCAAGACCGGCACCGGCGGTGATGCCCAGGATCCCGGGTTCAGCCAGCGGGTTGCGGACGGTTCCCTGCACCACGCACCCGGCCAGGCCCAGGGCCGCACCCGCGAGCACCGCCGCGGCCATCCGCGGGAAGCGGTCATCCAGGGCGCGGCCAATCAGGTCCGGCGCTGAACCGTTCAGCCACAGTGCCACGTCCCCGGTGCGCAGCCACAGGCTCCCGGCGAGCAGGCCCACCAGGACCGCGCCCAGCAGCAGCAGGCCGGAGACGGCGAGGGCGATCAGGAAGCGGCGGCGGGTCCGAACACCGAGCCGTCCCTGCGGGGGCATCGCGACCGGACCGGAATCCCGCATCCGCATCGCCAGCACCACAATCAGGACCGCGCCGAGCAGCGCCGTCGGGACACCGGTGGGAATCGAGCTGGCGCCTTCCGCGCCGAGGATTCCCCGCAGCACCGCATCCGCGAGGAGGATCAGCAGCGCACCCAGCAGCCCGGACACCGGCAGCAGGAAATGATGCCGGCGCAGCACGGGCGCCCGTGACGCGAGCAGCCGGGCCAGCACCGGAGCGCCGAGCCCCACAAACGCAATGGGACCGGCCAGGGTGACGGAGATGCTCGTCAGCAGCACCGCGCAGAGCACGGCAAAAACACGGGTGGAGGCGACCGGCACACCCAGGGAGGATGCAGTGTCGTCGCCGAGTTTGAGCACATCGAGGCGGCGGCAGAGCAGCAGTGCCACGCAGAGCATCGCGATGATCACCGGGGCGGCGCGCACCGAGGCGTCGAGGTTCAGCTGGGCCAGCGACCCGCTGCCCCACGCAAACAGGCCGGTGGTGTTCTCCTCGAACAGGATCAGCAGCATCGCCGTCGCGGCGTCCAGCGCCATGGCGATGGCGGAACCGGCCAGGATCAGGCGGGTGGTCCCGGAGCCCACCGAGCGTCCGGCCAGGCCCAGGACGACGGCGGCAGCCAGCACCCCGCCTGCGAAGGCCACGGTTCCGGATGCCCACAGCGGCACCGACAGGCCGAAGGCCGCGACGGCGGTGAGCGCGAAGTAGGAACCGGCGGTCACGGCGAGGGTATCGGGGGAGGCCAGCGCGTTCCGGGTCACGGACTGCAGCAGCGCCCCGGCCACCCCGAGGGCGAACCCCACGGCGACGCCGGCGAAGAGCCGCGGCAGGCGCGAGCCGACCAGTACATCGGCAACCGGCACACCGCCGACGGTTTCCTGCGCGCCGCCGAACAGGCGCCACAGGTCCAGCAGTCCGGCCCCGGAGGTACCCTGCGTCAGGTGCCAGGCACCCACCACGGAAACGGCCGTCAGCAGCAGCGCCAGCACGGCGAGTCCGCCGCCGGCGTGTTGGAGGAAGTGCGGCAGGGCGGTACGCAACCCGCTCCGCAGGCCCGGGCGGGCCTGCGGAGCGTTAAGGTCCTGCGTGTGGAGCGGTGCGCTCACTCCGACAGCATGGCGTCAACGTAGGCGTCGATCGCCTGCTGGTTGGACAGCGGTCCGCCGGCGCCCCAGACACCCGCCGGGAAGGCGTAGGCGCGGTCTTCCTGCACGGCCGGCAGCGCGGTCCAGATCGGGTTCTTCTCCAGTTCGGAGACGTAGCTGCCGGCTTCTTCATCGTTGGAGTAGAAGAGGTTCGCGTTGCCCACCGCGGTGAGGCCTTCGATGTCGGTCTGGCCCAGTCCGTAGGCCGGATCCACGCCGCCGCTGCCGTACTTGGCGTCGATTTCGTCCGTCCAGGCGGAAGTCAGGCCCAGTTCTTCACCCAGGGCGGTGAAGAGCGCGCCTTGTCCGTACGGGCGGATGGTGACGTTGCCGCCTTCGATCCAGCCGTCGAAGAACAGGAAGTCAGTTGTGGCCAGGCCGGCGGATTTCACCTTGTCCTTCGCTTCGGCGAGGTGGTTGTCGAAGTCGCTGAGCACCTGCTCGGCCCGGTCGGTGCGTCCGGTGGCCTCGGCGATCATGGAGAAGACGTTTTTCATGTTCCCGATCGGATCGGCGCCGTTGGCGCCAAGCGTGGCCAGCACGGGAACGCCCCGCTCCTCAAGCTGGGCGATCAGTTCGTCGTCGGCGCTGAAGGCCTCCACGATGA